>JBOHBN010000329.1:0-3411 GCA_050698355.1 Streptosporangiales bacterium
GCGGCGAGCCCGCCGGTCGCGTTCGCCGGCGCGGTCGCCGTGGCCGGCATCGGCGGCGGGCTCGACGCGGGGACGCGTCCGGGTGACGTGGTGGTGGCGCACGAGGTGCGCGGGCCGGCCACGGCCACGACGTGCGCGTCGGCTCGACTGCTCGCCGCGGCGCTGTCACGGCGCGGGGTGCCGACGTTGCTCGGCACGGTGGTGAGCCGCCCTCAGCTCAGCACGGGGCTCGACCGCCAGCGGGGTGCCGCTGCGGGCGCGCTGGTCGCCGACACCGAGTCGGCGTGGCTGCTCGACAGCGCAGGCGACCGGCCCACGGCGTGCGTTCGCGTCATCGCGGACAACCCGCCGACGCCGCTGATACACCCGCGCACGCTCGGCCACGTCCGTACCGCACTGCACCGCCTGGAGGCTGTCGGCGCCGCGCTCGCGGAGTGGTCGGCGGCGCTCGGGCCCCGCACGCTGCTGGCGGCCGGGCCGGAGCCGGACGACGCCGATGTACGTGCACTCGCCGAGCGGTGCGACCTCACACTCCTCGCCGGGCGGGTCGCTCCCACGGCTGAGGACTCGTCGGTGCGGGTCATCGAATCGGTCACCGACATCGACCTGCGCTGGCTGGCGGGTGCACGCACGATCGGTGTGGCCGTCGCGCCGCCGACGCCACCGGAATTCGTCACCGAGCTGACCCGGAACCTGGCCGGCCTCGGTCCCGTGCAGACAACGCGGGAAACGACAACGAACGATTCCCTATTCGCACAGCAAAAGGAGGTGCGTGCCGGGTGAGTATGCCATTGCGTCAGAGCCTGCGTGTCGGGTTCTACCTTGCCCAACAGAAAATACGCGGACGGAAGAAGTTCCCCCTCATCGTGGAGGTGGAACCGCTGTTCGCGTGCAACCTGCAGTGCGCGGGATGCGGGAAGATCCAGCATCCGGCCGACACGTTGAAGAGGCGGATGCCGGTCGAGCAGGCCATCGAGG
The DNA here is from genome assembly GCA_050698355.1 of Streptosporangiales bacterium. GTDB lineage: Bacteria > Actinomycetota > Actinomycetes > Streptosporangiales > WHST01 > JBOHBN01. The sequence goes on from JBOHBN010000329.1 coordinate 979, forward strand.
CGGTCGAGGAGTGCGGTGCACCGATGGTGTCCATCGCCGGCGGCGAGCCGCTGATGCACCCGCAGATCGACACGATCGTCAACGAGCTGGTGAAGCGCAAGAAATACGTGTTCTTGTGCACCAACGCGCTTCTCGTGCGCAAGTGGATGCACAAGTTCGACTTCAAGCCGTCCCCCTACTTCTCCTGGGTGATGCACGTCGACGGCCTGCGGGACCGACACGACGAGTCCGTGTGCCAGGAAGGCGTTTTCGACGAGGTCGTCGAGGCGATCAACTTCCTCAAGGAACGCGGTTTCCGGGTGAACACGAACTCGACGTTCTTCACCAACGACTCCCCGCAGAACATCATCGACGTGCTCAACTTCCTCAACGACCAGGCGAACGTCGACCAGATGCAGATCTCGCCGGCCTACGCGTACGAGAAGGCGCCCGACCAGGACCACTTCCTCGGCGTCACCGAGACCAGGGAACTGTTCAAGAAGGCGTTCGCGAACGGCAACAGGAAACGCTGGCGGCTGAACCACTCGCCTTTGTTCCTCGACTTCCTCGAGGGCAAGGTCGACTACGAGTGCACCGCGTGGGGCGTACCGAGCTACTCGTTGTACGGCTGGCAGCGTCCCTGCTACCTGATGGCCGACGGGTACGCGCAGACGTACAAGGAACTGGTCGAGACGACCGACTGGTCGAAGTACGGCCGCGGCCGCGACGAGCGCTGCAACAACTGCATGGCGCACTGCGGCTACGAGCCGACCGCGGTCATGGCCACGACGTCCTCGCTTCGCGAGTCGCTGCGCGCGCTGGCCAGCGGCTGACGTCCCGACGACACGGACCATGATCCGTTCTGTACGGCCCGGATGCGCAGGTTTCTTCGCGCTGCGGCCACGAGGCACGGATCATGGTCTAGGGCTGGGTACACCTACGTGCTGAACCCGGCCAGACCGAACGCGACCCGGCCAACCGCGGCGAGCGGGACCGCGATGGCCAATGCCATGACCTTGCCGAACAACCCACGACCGGCGAGCACAGCGGCCACCACGGCGAGCAGGACTTCGATGAGCGCCGTCTCACGCTGACCGGTGGTGCCGCCGCGGGCGGCGAAGAGCGCGGCCTCAGCGAGCAACACGGCCACCGGGAAGGCGGCACCGACGGCGGCGAGCCACCTTCCCCGCACGGCGCGTAGGTGGCCGGCGAGCCCGAACACGCAGCCGGCGACCACACCGAAAGCCAGCCAGAGGATGTTCACCGGCGAGACCAGGATTGCGGGGTCGTTGTCCATGGTGAGGATCGCAGCCAGGCGGTACGACTGGACCGCGACGACCAACAGGACGGCTGCAGCGACGACGCACCGCAACGGGCCGTACCGGACCCAGGTGGCGAACGCGAACGCCGCGATCGCCCAAACGGCGCTGGAGTTGGCAAGGTTCGCCCAGGGGTACGGCAAAGTGGTCTGAGCGAGCAGGTCGATCGCGCCGAGGACGATTCCCCCGACGACAGCCGCGATCGCGACGGCTACGGTGGACCGCTGGCGAACCCGGGTCAGGTGCTCGGTTGCCGGTCGCATCGAGACTTATGAGCCGCCGAAACGGGCGGACAGGCGGTCGAACAGCCGGGGCGTCACGGCCCGCGCGACGATCGCGAGCCGCAGCCACCGCGGTGCGATGACCTCCGGGAGGTCACGCTCGATCGCGGTGAGCACCGCGTCTGCGACCCGCTCCGGCGGGATCGGGCGCGGTGTGCGCCGGTCGTACGGGCGGCCGCGCCGGTTGAAGAAGTCCGTGGCCACCGCGCCCGGCACGACCGTGGACACGCCGATACCGGTCCCTGACAGGTCGAGCCGGAGCGCCGCGGCGAACTGGTCGAGCGCGGCCTTCGTCGCGCCGTACACCGACTCCCCGCCGACGGGCACGCGCGCGGCGATCGACGTGACCATCACCAGGTGGCCGCGCCCGCGTTCGCGCATCCCAGGGAGCACGGCACGAGTGAGCTCGAGGGCGGACACGAAGTTGGTCTGCACGAGCGCGGCGGCGCGCGACGGCTCGGTCGCGTCCAGCTCGCCCGCAAGGCCCGCGCCGGCGTTGTTGACCAGCACGTCGACCGGACCCGCGGCCCCAGCGATGCGTGCCGGCTCGCCCGGTACGGACAGGTCCGCGCGGATCGGCGTGCCACCGGTCTCGTCGGCGACCTGGGCGAGCCGCGCCTCGTCGCGGCCGATGAGCGTGACGCGACCGCCGGCGCGCGCGCAGCGCACGGCGACGGCGCGGCCGATCCCCGACGACGCGCCGGTCACCAGTACCCGCGCCCCGGGGATCGGTGTCACAGAACCCCGTCGGCGAACTCGTCGAGGGCGTCGCGGATGGCGTCGGCCAGTGCCCGCCCGTCCGCGGCGACGCCCGCGTCGCTCAGCACGCCGATGCCGGTGGTGCCGCCCCAGGT
>JBOHBN010000330.1:0-10912 GCA_050698355.1 Streptosporangiales bacterium
CGTCGTGGGCGTCCGCGTAGAGATGCCCTCACAGCAGCCCGTCCTCCTGCTCAAGGAAGAGGAGGGGGAGCGGTACCTGCCGATCTGGATCGGTCCGGTGGAGGCCAGCGCGATCGCGTACGCGCAGAACGGTGTCACTCCGCCGCGGCCGCTGACCCATGACCTGATGCGTGACGTTCTCGAGGCCTGCCAGCTCGGCCTCAGCGAGGTGCGGATCAACGCCGTACACGAGAGCACGTTCTACGCAGACCTGGTGTTCTCCAACGGTGTCGAGGTGAGCGCGCGCCCGTCGGACTCCGTCGCCCTGGCGTTGCGTACCGGCGCGACGATCTTATGCACGGAGGAGGTGCTCGGCGCGGAGGGCGTCGCGATGCCCAACGAGCAGGAGGACGAGGTCGAGAAGTTCCGCGAGTTCCTCGACACGATCACGCCGGAGGACTTCGGGCGCCACCTCGGTGACACGCCGCCGGGATCGTCCCCGAGCTGACGTCGCGACCCTCGAGAACCCTCGACCTGAACTTTAGGTCGAGTTTTTCGGCCGACGCGCCGACCGTGTAGTTGACCGCCTGTCGGCCTGGGCTTACCGTCCAAGAGACGCAGGAGTTCACGGGTGTAGTTACATCGTTTGCACCCCTGGGAGCGGAGGTCAGCCTAGTGGTCAGCGAGGACAGGGCGGACGCGAGTGTGGCGGGTCCGGCCCACGAGCGGGCCGTCGAGCAGGGGCTGCTCTTCGAGGGCCCAGCGCCGCAGGTACCCGAGGACATGGGGTTCCGCGGGCCCGCCGCGTGCAGTGCCGCGGGTATCAGCTACCGGCAGCTCGACTACTGGGCGCGCACCGGCCTTGTCGCGCCGACGATCCGCGACGCGCGCGGGTCGGGCAGCCAGCGCCTCTACGGCTTCCGTGACATCGTCGTGCTGAAGGTCGTCAAGCGGCTACTCGACGCCGGCGTCTCGCTGCAGCAGATCCGCGCCGCCGTCGACCACCTGCGCGACCAGGGCGTGGAGGACCTGTCCGAGGTCACCTTGATGAGCGACGGCGCGACCGTCTACGAGTGCACGTCCACCGACGAGGTCGTCGACCTGCTCCAGGGCGGCCAGGGCGTGTTCGGGATCGCGCTCGGCCGGGTGTGGCGCGAGGTCGAGGGCACGCTCGCCGAGCTGCCGGGGGAGCTCCCGGAGCAGGTGGTTCCCGACCCGCACGACGAGCTCGCCGCCCGCCGCGTCGAGCGCGCCAGCTGAGCCGACCCCGCTACCCGTACGCCCGGTATCTCCCGTCCCCACATCACACGGTCTAGCGGTGCCCGGCAGTCCAGCTGTGACTTACCGAAATGATCACGTTAACGTGATCAACCGTGACAGGGCTGGCCAGCTAGCAACCGGACAAGGGCGGCGTACTGGGGCGTACGGGGCCAGCTGACGGCTGCCGTACGGGATCGCCGGCGCACGCCGGGCGCCGGATCGACACGCCGCGCGGCGTGCACGGTCCCGACCCGCGCGCCAAGACGGTATGTTGGTAACTGGTTCAGCGACCCTGCGCGGGGGAGACCCGAGGCCCCCGGCAAGTCGTGGCCGAGGGCGCCGAAGGGGCAACCTCCCCGGAAACTCTCAGGCATCCACGACCGCGCGGGTGAGGCCGCTCTGGAGCCGCCGCATCTCAGGGGCGGACGGCGACAGATGGGGAGCCGAGGAGTACAGCCTTCCGGCGGCTCTCTTGATAAGTCGCCGGCCGAGACTCGCGGAGGACCTCATGGCCGACCGGCCATCCATCGCAGACCTACACGCCGCCGTCCCGTTCGCCGACCGGCACATCGGGCTCGACGCCGACGCGGAAGCCACCATGCTGGACGCGGCCGGGTACGCGACCGTCGACGAGCTGCTCGCAGCGGCGCTGCCAGCGGACATCAGGACCCGCATCGGGCTCGACCTGCCGCCCGCCGCTTCCGAGGCCGAGGCGCTCGCCGAGCTGCGCGCGCTGGCGGATCGCAACCAGGTGCACACCTCGATGATCGGGCAGGGCTACCACGACACCGTGACGCCGCCGGTCATCCGCCGCGCCGTGCTGGAGAACCCGGCCTGGTACACCGCATACACCCCGTACCAGCCGGAGATCTCCCAGGGCCGGCTGGAGGCGCTGCTCAACTTCCAGACCATGGTCGCCGACCTCACCGGACTCTCCACCGCGAACGCCTCGCTGCTGGACGAGCCGACCGCCGCGGCCGAGGCGATGACGCTCGCCCGCCGCACCAGCCGCGGGGGTGGCGGGTTCCTGGTGGACGCCGACTGCCTACCGCAGACCCTCGAGGTGCTGCGCACGCGCGCGGCCGCGAGCGGCATCGAGCTGACCGTGACGGACCTGTCCGCGGACACGCTGCCCGAGGGTGACTACTTCGGGATGCTGCTGCAGTACCCCGGATCCTCCGGAGCCGTACGCGACCTGGCGCCGCTCATCGGCCAGGCGCACGAGAACAACGTGCTGGTGGCCGTCGCGGCCGACCTGCTCGCGCTCACCCTGCTGCAGCCGCCCGCCGAGGCGGGCGCCGACATCGCGGTCGGCAGCGCGCAGCGGTTCGGCGTGCCGATGGGGTACGGCGGGCCGCACGCCGGCTACATCGCCGTCCGGGAACGGCTCCGGCGCTCGCTGCCCGGCCGGCTGGTCGGGGTGTCGGTCGACGCCGACGGCAAGCCGGCGTACCGGCTGGCGTTGCAGACCCGCGAGCAGCACATCCGGCGGGAGAAGGCGACGAGCAACATCTGCACCGCGCAGGTCCTGCTCGCGGTGATGGCCGGGATGTACGCGGTCTACCACGGCGCCGACGGGCTGCGCCGGATCGCCTGGCGGGTGCACCGCTACGCCGCCGTGCTCGCCGCGGGCCTGCGCGCCGGTGACGTGGAGGTCGTACACGAAGGCGTCTTCGACACCGTGCTCGCGCGCGTACCCGGCCGGGCCGCCGAGGTCGTCGCCGCGGCCTGCGAGCGCGGCTTCAACCTGCGCCAGGTGGACGCCGACCACGTCGGCATCTCCTGCGACGAGGTGACGGTGGCGTGGCACGTCGAGGCGGTATGGGCGGCCTTCGGTGTCCGCGGCCAGACGGTCGACGCGCTCGACCCGTCCACCGAGGACGCGCTGCCCCGCGGATTGGTGCGTACGTCGGACTTCCTCACCCATCCGGTCTTCGGCACACACCGCTCGGAGACCGCAATGCTGCGCTACCTGCGCCGCCTCTCCGACGAGGACTACGCCCTCGACCGCGGCATGATCCCGCTCGGGTCCTGCACGATGAAGCTCAACGCGGCCGCGGAAATGGAGCCGATCACCTGGCCGGGCTGGGCGAACATCCACCCGTACGCGCCCGCGGACCAGACCGCCGGGTACGCCGAGCTGATCGAACAGCTGTCCGGCTGGCTCGCCGAGGTGACCGGCTACGACAGCGTCACCCTGCAGCCGAACGCGGGCAGCCAGGGCGAGCTCACCGGCCTGCTCGCCATCCGCGCGTACCACGAGGCGAACGGCGACGAGCAACGCGACGTGTGCCTGATCCCGTCGTCCGCGCACGGTACGAACGCGGCGAGCGCTGTGCTCTCAGGGCTACGCGTGGTCGTCGTCGGCTGCGACGCGTCGGGCAACGTCGACCTGGACGACCTGGCGGCGAAGCTCGAGCAGCACGCGGACCGGGTCGCCGCGATCATGATCACCTACCCGTCAACGCACGGCGTGTACGAGCAGGAGGTGCAGCGGCTCTGCGAGATGGTGCACGAGGCCGGTGGACAGGTCTACGTGGACGGCGCGAACCTCAACGCGCTGCTCGGGATCGCCAAGCCCGGCCTGTTCGGGGGCGACGTGAGCCACCTGAACCTGCACAAGACCTTCTGCATCCCGCACGGCGGTGGCGGCCCTGGCGTGGGTCCGGTCGCGGCGCGCGCGCATCTCGCGCCGTACCTGCCGGGCGGCGCCTCGTCGGTCGGCCAAGTCGCGGGCGCGCCGTACGGCTCGGCGGGCATCCTGCCGATCTCCTGGGCGTACATCAAGATGATGGGCGCGGACGGCCTGACCAGGGCGACGAAGGCCGCGGTGCTTGCGGCGAACTACGTCGCGGCCCGGCTCGCGCCGCACTACCCCGTGCTCTACACCGGGCCCAGCGGGCTGGTCGCGCACGAATGCATAGTCGACCTCCGGGCGCTCACCAAGGAGAGCGGCGTGACCGTGGAGGACGTGGCCAAGCGGTTGATCGACTACGGCTTCCACGCACCGACGATGTCGGTCCCGGTGCCGGGGACGTTCATGGTCGAGCCGACCGAGAGCGAGGACCTCGCCGAGCTGGACAGGTTCTGCGACGCGATGATCGCCATCCGCGCCGAGATGGACAAGGTCAGCAAGGGGGAGTGGCCGGCCGACGACAACCCGCTGCGCAACGCGCCGCACACGGCAGCCGCCCTCACCGGTGAGTGGGAGCACCCGTACAGCCGCGTCGAGGCGGTCTACCCGCGGCCGGGCACGGAGGCGGCGAAGTACTGGCCCCCGGTCCGGCGCATCGACCAGGCGTACGGCGACCGCAACCTGGTCTGCGCGTGCCCGCCGCTGGAGGCGTTCGAGTCGTGAGGTGGGTGACGCGGGTTGTCAGTGTTTGGTCGAGCTATAGCTCTACGAGGCACTGACAACCCGCCGTCGGCCGGTGCGCGCTAGGCGGCTGAGTGTGCTGGGGGACGGTCCGTCGGACGGTGCGGTGGGACGACTCTCCCGTCCGGCAGCAGCTCGCCGGTGTCCTCGAAAAGCACGACGCCGTTGCACAGCAGGCTCCAGCCCTGCTCCGGGTGCCACGCGACGGTACGCGCGGCCTCGCGGTCGGGGTGGTTGGCGTCAGGACATCGGGGGTCGTGGCAACACTCCGTCGTGTTCCCCCCACCACTCATCGTCTGTCTTCTCTCGTCTCGGGATCTTCTGCAAGTTGAACACTGCCTATTGTGGTTCGCGCCACCCTACGATGGGGGATTTCCCCAGGGCGTGTGTGGGGGTTGTCTACCGAATTGCAACCTTTCGGCGACCATTCGCCCCGACACGGGTGCCCCGATGACCCGTCGTCCGGTATAACCGAGGGGTGAGCACAAGCCCGGACAACGTCGATACCTCGAGCGCCGGATCCCAGCGCACAGGGCAGGCGCCGCCCAGGTCGTCGGGCGACGCCGGAGCTGAGCTGCGAGCCGCGCTCGAGGCCCGCCGTGAGCTCGGGCCGGAGTACGAGTCCGCCCTGGTGGAGGGCTTCATCGACCGGATCGATCAGGTGATCGACGCGCGCATCGAGGAGCGCACGAAGAACCGTGCTCCGGCGAAGCGGCAGGGTATGGACGGCGCCCAGCTGGCGCTCGCGATCGTCTCGATCGGGGTCGGCATCCCCCTCACGGCGATCACCCTGGCCGCTGCGCACAGCATGGTCGCGACGATCATCGTCTGGGCCGCGATCGTCATCGTGAACATCGCCGCCTCGCGCCGTTAGATGGTTGATTCCTTGTAGCTGGGTCCGCGCAGCGTCGCTGGTTCGGTGCCCGCGCGTGCATCGGGCGTTCGCACACCTTGGCCGTCGAAGCCTCTCGCAAGGTTGGTCGACCCTCTACGACCACTGACCAAGGAATAAACCATCTGGTACCGCCCCGGCCGCCGGCCGCACACCGAGAAGCGGTAGAAATGAACCGTGCCCCTTCCACTACCTCTCCGCCGGCCGTCGGCCGCCGCGAAGTCCCGCTACGCGGCCGATCGTGAGCTGGCGGCCAAGTACGAGGAGCTGAGCGACGCGGCGAACACCGCGCTCGCCGACCTCGCCAGTACGCTCGTGTCGAGCCGGGAGGTCGACGACGTCCGGTCGGCGTCGCTCGCCGCCGAGCAGGCGCTGCTCGCGGTCATCCAGTCCGCGGCCGCAGGGCGGCGGGCCACGGCCGGCCCGGCCAGTTACGACGACCGCATCGCGTTCCGCAAGGCGCTCGCGCGAGCCGACGTCGATGTCTGGACGCGGCGCCTGCGTGACCTGCGTACGCGCCGCGAGACGCTGAAGCTGGACGACCAGGCGAGCGCGGGCCTGCTGCTGCCGAACGCGGTCCAGGTGGAGAACAGCGCCGCCGAGGGCCCGCACATCTTCGGCATGGAGGCGCCGCCGGGCACGCTGCGTGCCGGCGTCGACATCGAATCTGTCGTGGACCGCTAAGAAGTCCGGTTACTCCACGTACCAATGCGGCCGAAAGGAGCGGCCCGCGCGGTCTCCAAACCTGTACAGACAGCGACTTTCGGTTGCACTTGGTACCGATCAGCTCTGTACACACCGCATCACTCTCTGCTCTCGCGGGTCACATTCGCGTAACGACGCTTACATTGGAACCCTCGGGGAGCAGCAGGAGGTGCCGTCGTGGGCCGGGACGTCGCCAGCACTACCTTCACGCGCGAGGACCGTCAGCGGCATCGGGAGAAGGTCCGGCGCTGCCTGGACGTGCTCGCGCGGATGCTGTCGGACTTCCGGTTCGAGCAGGAGCGCCCCCTGACGGGGCTGGAGATCGAGCTCAACCTCGTCGACACCGACTACGCCCCGGCGATGCGCAATGACCAGGTTCTGGAGTTGATCGAGAATCCCGCGTTCCAGACCGAGCTCGGCCAGTTCAACCTCGAGACCAACCTCATGCCGCGGCGGATCGCCGGTGCGGGCCTGGCGTCGTACGAGGAGGATGTGCGCGCGACCCTGGACGTCGCCGATGACCGCGCCGTCAAGGCCGACTCGCACCTGGTCATGGTCGGGATACTGCCGACGCTGCGCCAGGGTGACTGCGGCAGCGAGACGTTCTCCGACAGCCCGCGGTACCGGTTGCTGAACGAGCAGATACTCGCGGCGCGCGGCGAGGACGTCGAGATCAACATCGCCGGCGCCGACCACCTGCGGATGCGCTCGGACACGATCATGCCCGAGGCGGCGTGCACGAGCGTCCAGCTGCACCTGCAGACGTCGCCGGACACGTTCGCCGACTACTGGAACGCCGCCCAGGCGATCGCCTCGCTGCAGCTGGCGGTGGGTGCGAACTCGCCGTTCCTGTTCGGGCGGCAGCTGTGGCAGGAGACGCGGATCGCCCTGTTCGAGCAGGCGATCGACACCCGGCCGGAGGAGCTGCGTGCCCAGGGCGTCCGCCCGCGGGTCTGGTTCGGCGAGCGCTGGGCGACGTCGATCTTCGACCTGTTCGAGGAGAACGTCCGGTACTTCCCGGCGCTGCTGCCGATTCTCGAGGAGGAGGACCCGGTCGAGGTTCTCGCCCGCGGCGCGACGCCACAGCTCGCCGAGCTGTGCCTGCACAACGGCACCATCTACCGGTGGAACCGGCCGGTGTACGACGTGGTGGACGGCCGGCCGCACCTGCGGGTGGAGAACCGCGTACTGCCGGCCGGACCTACGACGATCGACGTCGTCGCGAACGCCGCGTTCTACTTCGGGCTCGTCGCGCACCTCGCCGAGGCCGACCGCCCGATCTGGTCGCAGATGCCGCTGCGCACCGCCGCGGAGAACCTGCACGCCGCCGCGAGACACGGCATCGACGCCAAGGTGTACTGGCCGGGCGTCGGCGAGATCTTCGCGACCGAGCTGGTGTTACGGCGGTTGTTGCCGCGCGCGGCGGCGGGCCTCGACTCGTGGGGCGTGGACCCGTCCGACCGCGACCGCCTGCTCGGCGTGATCGAGCGTCGGTGCGTCGCGGGCCGCAACGGCGCGTCCTGGCAGGTGGAGACGGTGCGCCGGCTCGAACGCGACCGCAACCTTGACCGCCCCGCCGCCCTGCGGGAGATGCTGCGCGCCTACTGCGAGCACATGCGAAGCGGCGACCCGGTGCACACCTGGCCGATCGCCGCCTGAAGCGTCGAAGTGTCAGCAGCTCAGCTCGCTGTAGCGAGCTGAGCTACTGACACATTGCGTGGTGTGCTGGTGCGGGGAACCGCTCAGGACTGCAGGACGGCCTGCACCTCGAGCGTGATGTCGACCTTGTCGCCGAGCAGCACCGCCTCGCCCTGCAGCGGGACGTTGAACTCGACGCCGAAGTCCTTGCGGTTGACCGTCGTGGTCGCGGTGAAGCCCGCACGCGTCCCGCCCCACGGGTCGGTGCCGGTGCCGTTGAACTCGACGCCGAGGGTCACCGGCTTGGCCACGCCGCGTACGGTCAGTTCGCCGTGGACCGTAGCGGTGTCGCCGTGCACCCGTACCCCCGTGCTGGCGAACCGGATCGCAGGGTGGTTGTCCAGGTCGAGGATCTCCGCCGACCTGATGTGGTTGTCCCGGTCACCGTTGCGCGTGTCGATGGACGCGATCTGGATGTCGGCGGTGGCCGTGGAGTTCTCCACCGGATCGCCGATCTCCACCTGGCCGCTGAACTCGGTGAACGAGCCGCGCACCTTGCCCATCAGGTGCCGGATCGCGAACGAGACCTCCGAGTGCGCCGGGTCGATGGCCCAGGTCCCGGCGACCAGGGCCGGTGCCGCGGTACGAGTGTCGGACGATGTCGACATTGCTCCTCCTGCCTGTGCTGAATAACGTGGGATGAATCGCTTCCGCACCGAACAACCAAGGTTGAGCGTTCAACTATTCCCCGTGGCGAGTGATCGGTTCGCGGCTAGGCTGTATCCATGGGGGAGCCCCGCTGGCTGAGTCGCGACGAGCAGTCGATCTGGCGCAGGTACCTGGCCGGCGTCGGAGCGCTGACCGACCAGCTCGACCGCGAGCTGCGCCAGCACCATGACCTGACGATGTCGGAGTACGAGATCCTCGTCCGCCTGTCGGAGACCGAGCACTGGCAGCTCCGGATGGCCGAGCTGGCGGCCTCCAGTCACCAGTCACGCAGCCGCCTCTCGCACGCCGTCGACAGGCTGGAGCACGACGGGCTCGTCCTGCGGCGCTGGTGCGAGGCCGACCGCCGGGGAGTGTGGGCGCAGCTCGCCGACGCCGGGTTCGCCCGGCTGGAGGAGGCCGCGCGTACGCACGTCGACGGCGTGCGCCGCTACCTGGTCGACGCCGTCGGCCCGGCCGACTACGTCGCGCTCGGCCGGGCCTTCGCCGCGGTCACCGCGGCTGTCGCCAGCGCCGACGAGTGACGCTCCCGCAGGCTCCGGGCACTTGACGCTACGGTTGGCAGGCAGCAAACATATGAACGACTGCTCAGTTGTTCAGGAGGTCAGGCATGTCGGACGTACGCGGTCTGGATGCCTGCGTGGACCCCAGCGTGGACGAGAGCCGCGTGGCGGCCATCCGGCAGCGCATCGGTGAACCGGACGAGACCGCACGCGCCGCGGAGCTGTTCCGGCTGCTCGGCGACGCGACCCGGACCCGCATCCTGTACGCGCTGCTCGAGGCCGGGGAGCTGTGCGTGTGCGACCTCGCCACCGCGGTCGAGGTAAGCGAGACGGCCGCCTCGCACGCCCTGCGACTGCTGCGTACGGCGGGGATCGTCGGCAAGCGGCGGGACGGCAGGAACGTGTACTACCGGCTCGCCGACGCGCACGTCCGGCTGCTGCTGGACGTCTCGCGCGAACACCTGCGCCACGGGTCAGGAGACAACCCCTCGGCCGACGGGGGATCCGCCGCCGGGTCCCGGCACGTCGCGGGATCCCCCGTCGAGAAGCCCGCCCCATGAGTACTGCGCCCGGGAACGAGCACGGCATGCGCGCCGACGCCGACCGGCGCTACCTGCTGGGTGCGTTCGCGCTGATCGTGGCGTACATGGTGGTGGAGGTCGTCATCGGCCTCCTGGCCGGCTCGCTTGCGCTGATCACCGACGCCGGGCACATGCTCACCGACGCCGTCGCCATCGCGCTCGCCCTCGTCGCGCTGCGGCTGGCACGCCGCCCTGCGGCAGGTCCGTTCACCTTCGGGCTGAAGCGCGCCGAGATCCTCTCCGCCCAGGCCAACGGCATCACGCTGCTCCTGCTCTGCCTGTACTTCACCTACCAGGCGGTCAGCCGGCTGGTGGCGCCGTCGCCGGTCGACGGCGGGTACGTTCTGATCACCGCCCTCATCGGCATCGTGGTCAACCTCGGCGCGACGGCGCTGCTCGCCAGGGCGAACCGGCAGAGCCTGAACGTACAGGGAGCGTTCCAACACATCCTGAGCGACCTGTACGCGTTCCTGGCGACCGCGGCCGCCGGCCTCGCGATCCTGCTGACCGGCTGGGCGCGCGCCGACGCGATCGCCGCCCTCGTCGTCGCCGCGCTCATGGCCAGGGCGGGCTACCGGCTGATCCGCGACTCGGGACGGGTCTTCCTCGAGGCGTCACCGAGGGGCACCGACCCGTCCGGCATCGCCCGCGACCTCGCCGGCCTGGATGGCGTGGTCGGCGTGCACGACCTGCACGTATGGGAGGTGACCTCCGGCTTCTGCGCACTGTCCGCGCACCTGTTGGTCGCGCCCGACCGGGACTGCCACGAGCGCCGGGTCGCGGCCGAGACGATGCTCGCGCAGCAGTACGGCATCGAGCACACCACACTGCAGGTCGACCACCGCGGCACCCGCGAGCCGCTCCCGACGCCGACGCGCCGACAGGACGTCTAGGACGTGTCTGGTCCCACGTCCTGCCCGACGGCGACGTGACACTCGACACGCCCAGCAGGCTCCCGCTCAGCCACGAGCCAACCGTCCCGCCGACCTGGCGCGAAACAGTGCCGTCGTCGCGGCTCGCACCGGCAGCCAGTTCGTCATGTCGCGGGGAGGATCTCGACGTAGCCGTCGGTGCCGTTCACACGGATCCGCTGCCCGTCCTGGATCAGCTGCGTGGCGTGCTCGACCCCGACGGCGGCCGGCAGGCCGTATTCGCGGGCAACCACTGCGCCATGGGTCATCAGGCCCCCGACCTCGGTCACCAGGCCCGTGGTCACGACGAACAGGGGCGACCAGCTGGGGTCGGTGTGCGC
>JBOHBN010000331.1:0-29916 GCA_050698355.1 Streptosporangiales bacterium
TTCGAGGCTCGGCTACGTCGCGCTGGCTTTACGGATGTCCGCACCGACAAAGTTCCGGGCTGGCAGCGAGGCATCGCACACACGTTCCTCGGCAGGCGGGCGGCCAGCGCCGAGTCGTCACCGAACGACTCGCACCGCATCAGGCGTCCTGGCACGGACCGCCGAGCAACGAAGATGCCGGCGGCGCCCGGCCGCCCGGACTCATCACTCCACCGGGAGCAATGGCGGGTCGCGGTGATCGGCGGCGGGATCGCAGGGCTGTCCGCGGCGGTCGCGCTCGCCGAGCGTGGTGTCGCCGTACGGCTGCTGGAGCGCGAGCAGTACCTGGGCGGGCGGGTCGGCGGCTGGACCACGACCTTGCGCGATGGCTCGCGCGCCACCATGACCCGTGGCTTCCACGCGTTCTTCCGCCAGTACTACAACCTCCGGTCGCTGCTGCGCCGTGTCGACCCCGGTCTCGACCACCTCGTCTCGACAGGTGACTACCCCCTGCTGCACGCCGACGGTCGGCAGGAGAGCTTCGCGGGCCTGCCGCGGACCCCACCGTGGAACCTGGCAGCGTTCGTTGCGCGCAGCCCGTCGTTCACGCTGACCGACCTCTTCCGCTTCGACCTGCGTGCCGGGTTGGAGATGCTGCGCGCCTCCGTCCCAGCGACCTACCGGCGCCTGGACCACCTTGATGCCGAGACCTACCTTGACCAGGTCGGGTTCCCGGCGAGCGTGCGGGATCTCGCGTTCTCGGTGTTCTCACGCAGCTTCTTTGCCCACCCGAGCCAGCTCTCCGCGGCCGAACTGGTGGCCATGTTCCACCAGTACTTCCTCGGCTCCAGCGAAGGCCTGCTGTTCGACGTTCCGTCCGAACCGTTCCCGCAAGCCCTCTGGAACCCGCTGCGCTCTTACCTGGAGTCACTCGGAGCCGAGTGCTACCCCGGCTGGTCAGCGGAACGGGTCGAACGGGCGGGCCCGCAGCGATACCTGGTCACCGCCAACGACCATCAGTTCGAGGCGCACGCGGTGGTGCTGGCGACGGATGTCTCGAGCCTGCGCGACCTCGTCGCCTGCTCGCCGACGCTGGGCAACCCAGCGTGGCGCGACCGGATAGCGCGGCTGCGCACCGCCCCACCCTTCCTCGTCTCCAGGTACTGGTTCGACGACCCCGTACGCGGGGATCGTCCCGCCTTTCTCGCCACCGCCGGGTTCGGGCCACTCGACAACATCAGCATCCTCGACCGCTACGACCTGGACGCCCAGCGCTGGGCCGCAGGCACCGGTGGCTCGGTCGTTGAACTGCACGCGTACGCCATAGACGGCCAGGTGACGCCTGAGAGCCTGCGCGCCGAGTTACAGCGCGCCTACCCCGAAACGGCCGGGCTCCGCGTGGTGGACGAGCGGCATGAGCGGCGCGCGGACAGCCCGCTCTTTCCGCCAGGAGGATTCGCCGACCGGCCGCGCGTACGGACTCCGAACCCCAACGTCATGCTTGCCGGCGACCTGGTTCGCGTCGACCTCCCGGTTGCGCTGATGGAGCGCGCGGCCACCAGCGGCCTCCTCGCCGCGAACGGCCTCCTCAATCAGTGGGGCATCCGCGGTCACCCGGCATGGAGCGTGCCCAACACCGGCAGACTCCGCCGGTAAGCATGTGCCTGCGACCTCTTACACCCGTTGCCGGATCGGCACGTCTCACAGCTGGCCGAGTTCGGTTACGAGGTCATCGAGACCGAGACAGCCGAGGGAGAGGGCGGTGTTGTGCCACTCGGTGAGGTCGAAAGCGTCGCCGTGTGCACTGCGGGACGCCTCGCGTGCGGTGAGCCAGGCACGTTCGCCGAGCTTGTAGCTGATCGCCTGCCCGGGTGCGCCAAGGTAACGCACGATCTCGCTGTCGACGAACGCGTCACCACGACCACTATTGCTGGCGAAGAACTCGCGCGCGAGGTCGGGTGTCCAGGTCTCGCCTGCCCCGACCGGGGCATCGGAGGGTATCGGCAGTTGGAGGTGCATGCCGATGTCGATGATGACCCGGATGGCGCGCATGCGTTGGGAGTCCAGGTAGCCGAGCCGGTCACCGGGGTCGGACAAATAGCCGAGCTCGTCCATCAGCCGTTCGGCGTACAGCGCCCAGCCTTCTGTGTTGGCGCTGACCCTGCCGACACTGGTCTGGAACAGCGACAGCCGCTCGGCCAGGGCGGTCCACTGCGCGTGCTGCAGGTGGTGGCCAGGCACGCTCTCGTGGTACCAGGTGCTGACCAGCGTCCACAGCGGGAACCGGGTCCGCCCGAGGGTGGGAAGCCAGGTGCGGCCCGGGCGGGTGAAGTCTTGCGAGGGCCTGGTGTAGTACGGCGCGGCCGCCGCGCCGGGTGGGGCGATCCGTGCCTCGCAGACCCGCATGGGCGGGGTCAGCGTGAAGTGCCGACCGTCGAGGTCGGCCATCGCCCGATCGGTGAGCTGCTGCAGCCGCTCCCGCACAGCCTGGACGCCCTCGACGGCCGCTCCGTGCCGGTCAAGGTGGGCTATCGCCTCGCGTATCGACGCGCCGGGCAGTACCCGCTGCGCCTCCTGCATCATCTCGCCGGTGATTTCCCGGAACTGCTGCCAGCCCCAGTCGTACGCCTCGGCCAGGTCGAGGTCGGCGCCGGTCCACTGCCGCGCGAACAGCCGGTACCGCTCGGCGCCGACCGCATCCGCGGTCCCCTCCGCCCGAGGCAGGTACTCCCGGGCGAGCCAATTCCGCAACTCGCCGACCGCCGCAATAGCTGCGGCCGCCGCCCGGTCCAGCTCGGTGCGCAACGCGGGCGACACCGCCGCGGTGCTGGTGAACTCGGCAAACCAGCCCGCACCCTCCCCGGCGGCAATCCACTCGTCGAGCTGGTCTACCGCGACGCGCACCTGTCGAGGTGCGGCGAACAGGTCCCGTCGGGCCCCCTCCTGGAGGGATGCCGCGTAGCCCTGCAAGGCCTCCGGCACCTGCCCCATTCGGCGCGCCACCACCGCCCAGTCGTCCTCGCTCGCCGTCGGCATCAGGTTGAACACCGTCTGCACGACCTGGACCGGCCCGAGGATGTTGCGCACCAACCGCAAGTGCTCACCCGCCGCGCTCACCGCCAGTCCGGTCTCCAGGCGCTCCCGAAGCAAACGCGCGCACCGCCGGTCATCACCCTCCAGGCGATCCGTGCGACGGTCGAGCATCGCCAGCTCGGCGAGCGTCGAGCGGGCCAGGGCATCCTTGGCCTGCTGCCCCTCCGGGGACAGGTCGGCCAACTGGTCCTGGTAACGGCGCCACCCGAGCATTGTCGCCAGCTGCGGATCCAACCCCGCCAACGCATCGACGTAGCCGTCGGCGAGATCCCGCATCGACCGGCCCGCAACAACCTCGCCACCGGACGCGGTATCGCTCATAGTCCACATCCTCCCGTCCACGACCATGCATCCGCCACAGACCTTGGACTGTGATCACCGTGCAAGGCTAGGCCATGGCGACCGGACACCGAATCGAAGATTCTGGGAACCAGCGACGTCGGTGAATGTCCGAACAGGTCGTGTCCTAGCCTTCGTCACCGCGTTCGGCGTTCTCGCCGTAGCGCTCCTCAAGAGTGCGTTCCTGAGCCGCGCCTTCGGACGACCTGAACACCTTGTCGTGCGCTTTGCGGCCGGCATGCTCGACGCTCTGTGTCGCGCGGCTGACCTTCTCGAACATCTCCGCGGTGACATCGCCACCTCTGCCAGCCCGATGACGCGCCTTGTCCGACAGTCGGTCGGTGTATCCCTTCACCTTCTCCTGGAACCTCCGCGATGCGCGAGGGCGGAAGAAGCTCACGATGAAGATCACAGCCAGTCCAACCAGGACGATGGCGATGAGAGCACGCATGTGACCCTCCTCTGGTCCTCGTATTGACTTCTTCCAAACTCTAGACCGGACAAACATCGAGGCCAGTCGGGACTGTCAGGTTTCCGGTGGAACTGGCCGGGTTTCGCTTGGTTGGTGGTGCTCGTAGTTCAGGTGCGAGCGCCTCACGGTCAGTGCTCACTCTGCCTCGGTCGGGCCCTCGTTGCCGTGCTTCACGCTTTGGCCGGCCCCACCCGCCTCAAGATGGCCAAGGTGCTGCACCAGCAACCCGAACGGGCGCGCGGGCAGGCAGAATCGGCCGTATGAAGTACGTGCTGCTGATCTGCGATGACGAGACGGTCTCGCCGACCAACGAGGAGCTCGAGGCGGACCCTGTGCACCAGGCCTGGGCGGCTGACCTGGACCGGTGTGGGGCCAAGCTCGTGGGCGCGCGGCTGCGTCCGGTCGTGGACGCGACCACGGTTCGGGTCCGCGACGGCGAGACCCTGGTCTCGGATGGACCGTTCGCCGAGACCAAGGACTTTGTCGGCGGCTTCGTGATCGTCGAGTGCGCGGACCTGGACGAGGCGATCGAGATCGCCTCCGGCCACCCCTACGCGCGCTGGGGCGGTATCGAGGTTCGCCCGGTCTGGGAATGACCGCGCCGGGCGACCCGGTCCGGGCGGCGCTGGATGCCGCGTACCGGGACGAGTGGGGCCAGGTGGTGGCGACCCTGATCGGGTTGACGGGGGACTGGGATCTGGCCGAGGACAGTGCGCAGGACGCGTTTGCCGCCGCTCTGGCGACCTGGCCGCGCGACGGCATCCCGCGCCGGCCCGGCGCCTGGCTCACGACGACGGCACGCAACCGCGCGACCGATCGGCTGCGCCGTGAGGCCGCTGGTGCGGCCAAGCAGCACCAGCTCGCGGTGCTGGCCCGGGACCCGGACGTGCCGCCGGTGGAGGAGATCGCGGACGAGCGGCTGCGGTTGATCTTCACCTGCTGTCATCCGGCGTTGCCGTTCCCTGCGCGGGTCGCGCTCACCTTGCGCACGCTGGGCGGTCTGAGCACCGCCGAGATCGCCCGGGCGCTGCTGACCGCCGAGCCCGCGATGGCGCAGCGCCTGGTACGCGCCAAGCGCAAGATCGCCGAGGCCGGCATCCCGTACCGGGTACCGCCTGCCGAGCTCCTCCCGCAGCGACTGGCCGCCGTTCTCGCGGTGCTCTACCTGATCTTCAACGAGGGTTACGACGAGGACGACGCGCAACGCGCCTTGACGGCCGAGGGCATCCGTCTGGCCCGGCTCCTGGCCAGGTTGATGCCGCACGAACCCGAACCGCGTGGACTGCTCGCGCTGATGCTGCTGCACGAGGCCCGCCGCGCGACGCGTACCGACGGCGGTGTGCTGGTCACGCTGGAGAACCAGGACCGGGCCCGGTGGGACCGGGTGCTGATCGCCGAAGGATTGGCGACTCTCGGCGAGGCGCTGGCGATGCGGCGGACCGGCCCGTACCAGGTGCAGGCCGCGATCGCCGCCTGTCACGCCGAAGCGCCCGACGCGGCGAGCACCGACTGGCCGCAGATCGCGATGCTGTACGCGGAGCTGGCGCGGTTGGCGCCCTCCCCGGTCGTGGATCTCAACCGCGCCGTGGCAGTGGCGATGGCCGACGGCATCCCGGCCGGCCTGGCCATGGTCGACGAGCTCACGGCCTCCGGCCGACTCGACGGCTACCACCTGCTGCCCGCGACCCGGGCCGACCTGCTCCGGCGGGACGGCCGCGCCGCCGAAGCCAAGGCGGCGTACGAGGAGGCGCTGAGACTGGCGCCGACCGAGATCGAGCGCCGCTACCTGACCGGTCGGCTCGAAGAACTCTGAGATTCTTCTCCGCTCGATGTCGATCCCGGGCGACCGCCTTCGTCGGTGGGGTGAGAGTGCACCGGAGACGAAGGGAAGACCCCATGAACACCGACACCATCGCGCCGGCCCCCGCGATCACCGACCGGGCCGGCTACCAGGCCGAACTCGACAAGCTACGGAGCCGGGAGAAGGCGCACACCCACGAAGGCGACGCGATCGCGGCCGGCCGTCGGCGGCTGCCGATGGTGGAGGTCGACGCCGCCGCAAAGCTGGTCGGCCCGAACGGGCCGGTCAGGCTGCTGGAGACGTTCGAGGGTCGCCGCCAGCTGATCGCGTACTTCCACATGTGGTACACCGGTCACCCCGCTGCCGAGCAGTGCGAGGGCTGCACGTTCTTCAACAGCCAGGTCCGTGAGCTGCCCTACCTGCATGCCCGTGGCATCACCTACGCCACGTTCTGCCAGGGCCCGTACGAGGAGAGCGTCCGCTACCGCGACTTCCTGGGCTTGGACGTGCCCTGGTACTCCGCAGCGGAGTCCATCGATGTGCTGATGGCCGGGCGGGGCCCGTTCATGCTGGCGTGCTATCTGCGGCAGGGCGACCGGGTGTTCGAGACGTACTGGACCACGGGCCGCGGCGTCGAGGTGATGGCCCCCGTCCCCGGTCTTCTGGACAGGACCGCGTACGGGCGGCAAGAGCCGTGGGAGGACTCGCCCGCGGGCTGGCCGCGGAACCCTACGTACGCGTCCTGGCGTACCAACGGGCGCCCCATCGCCCAGTGGTCCCGCCTTGCAGCCGGACACTCCGACACCCTCGACTGATGTCGAACTCCCAGCAATCGTCGTCCACCGTCAGCACGACCGCGGTCGCGCTGACGGTGACGCTCGGGCTCGCCGTCCTGTGCTGGGTGGCCGCGGTCTCGCTGATGACCGGGATGGACATGGGTGCCGCAACCCGGCTCGGTTCGTTCGGATTCTTCGTCGCTACTTGGGTGTTGATGATGGCGGCGATGATGTTGCCTGGTGCGGCTCCGGCCGTCTTGGCGCACGCGCGTGCCGGCGGTCGGGTGCGTTCGGTACCGCTGTTCCTCGCTTCGTACCTCGCGGTCTGGGCCGTTATCGGCGTCGCGGTGTACGCGGTGTACCGGCCGCACGGGACGTTCGCCGCGGGCGTGGTCGCGATCGCAGCGGGACTGTACGAGTTCACGCCGCTCAAGCGGCACTTCCGTCGGCGCTGCCGCGAGGGCGTCCGCTCCGGATTCGAGTACGGAGGCTACTGCGCGGGCTCCAGCATCGGGCCGATGGCGACGCTGGTGGCGCTCGGCGTCATGAGCGGCACCTGGATGTCCTTGGTCGCCGTCGTCGTCCTCATCCAGAAGCTCCTGCCCGCGAGAGCCGTCATCGACGTGCCGCTGGGGCTGGCGATCGTCGGCCTCGGAATCTGGATCGTCATCGCGCCGTCGTTGTCGCCGTAGTCGGAAGGCCCGCGCCCCCTCCACCCTCCTCGGGGCCGGCTCGCCGCCGGCGACGCCGACCAGCTATGGGCGCCCAACCGTCTGCCCACGCCCTAGCTCCTCGGTTCCGACCAGTCTCACCGGCCCTTCCTTGTGTGCGATCCTGCGTTCAGGCGGGTGATCATGAAGGTACTGGTGGTGGGTGCGGGTCTGTCCGGACTCGTCGTCGCTCGTGACCGGGCGGCAGCAGGCGACGACATCGTCGTCCTGGAGGCACGCGATCGTGTCGGCGGACGGTTGTGGAGCCTGCATGGCGAACTGGCCGCCGGCCAGTTCGCCGAGCTGGGCGCTGAGACCATCTACTCCGGTCAGGAGAGTGTCCTGGCACTCGGTCGCCGACTGGAACTCGACGCGGTTGCGTGTGGCTACTTCGATCCCGCTGCCCCACGGATCCTCTTCGGCGGTCAGTTACTGGAGGAGCGGGCGCGCCGCGAGATTACAGCGTGGCTGCTGAGCGCTTACAGCGACACCCCGCCCGAACCGTTCGAGAACCTCGAGGCGTGGACCAGCCGGTTGCACGCCCCGCGCGACGTCGTCGCTTTCTTGACTGCATATGCGCAGTACACCCCGGTCACCTCTCTTCGGCATGCGGATGCGCGGGAGTTCGCCCGCCAATTGACCCACGACACCGACTCCTATCGCTTCGTCGGTGGCAACGACCTGTTGGCCGAACGCCTCGCCGAAGGGCTCGATGTTCGTCTCGGTCAACGCGTACGCGTAATCGACTGGTCAGGTGCACGAGTGGCGATCGAGACCGACACCGAGACGTTCGCCGCCGATCGGGTGGTCGTCACCACTCCCGGCCCGTTGGTCGTCGGTCTCGGTTTCTGGCCAACACTTCCACCTGAGAAAGTGAGCGCCCTATCGGAGCTCACCTACGGCACAGCGGCCAAGGTCGCCGTCCAGTACGCCGAGCGCAACACCGTTTCCGCGGCGGTCGGACCGGGCTGTTTCACCGATGATGTGCCGCCTTGGATCGTCGAACAGTCCGTCCACCAACCCGGCGACGCGATCGTGGTTTCTTCCCTACTCGGAGGAGACGCCGAGCCGGCCGAGATCGGACCGGAGGTCTACAGCGCGTTCGACCGCTCGGTTTCGGCACTGGCGGGTGGCCCCGTAGTACGTCTTGGCGCGGTCTCCCACAGCTGGACGCGCGACCCGTTCTCGCGCGCAATCGTCCGTGCGCCGCTCGGCGACCAGCGAACGCGTGTCCTTCCGCACGTACAGAGACCGCTCGCCGGCAAGGTCTTCTTCGCCGGGGAGCACACAGACGACCGCGAGGGCCCAGGAGGGTTGGAAGGCGCCACGCGATCGGGATTGCGCGCGGCGGCCGAGATCGCCGCGAGCGCATAATGCCCCAGCCATGCATGCTGCCGGTCCTTCCAGGGGTTCACTCCGGGTCCGGTCGGGGCTGACTCCGGGGGACCGCCCGATCCGCTGCCGGCTCCGGCCGGTGGAGTCTTAGCGGCATGAAACTCCTGCGCGTGATGCTGTGTGCCGTCCTTGGGCTGGGCCTGCTCATCGGGTCCGGGGCGGCGGCCCTCTACTTCGTGGTGTTCGCGCCGGTCTCGACCGTCGGAAAACTCGACTTCGACCGGCCGCTGAAGATCCCGCGGCTGGCCGCCTCGCACGTCGACCCGGACGGTACCCGGGTCTTTCACCTCACCGCGCGGGCCGGCACCACCGAGCTGTTGCCCGGCACGCGGTCGAAGACCTGGGGCTTCAACGGCTCCTACCTCGGCCCGACACTGCGCGCCGAGCGTGGGCAGAAGGTCCGCGTCGAGGTGACCAACCGCCTGGGTGAGACCACCACCGTGCACTGGCACGGCATGCATATCCCGGCACGTTTCGACGGCGGGCCGCACCAGCCGATCGAGACCGGGCACACCTGGCGCCCGACCTGGCGGATCGACCAGCCGGCGGCCACGCTGTGGTACCACCCCCACCCACACGGAGAGACCGAGGACCACATCAACCGCGGCCTCGCGGGTATGTTCCTCATCGACGATCCGACCAGCCCGGTCGCCGACCGGCTGCCGCACCAGTACGGTATCGACGACATCCCGGTGATCGTGCAGGACAAGTCGATCTCCTCCGACGGTGACCTGGGCTCGGCCGACCTCGGTGACGACCTGGTCGTCAACGGCACCCCCGGCCCGTACCTCGACGTGGCGACCGAGAACGTACGGCTGCGACTGCTCAACGCCTCCGCGCGGCGGGTGTACGACTTCGGGCTCGCGGACGGCCGTGCGTTCACGATGATCGGTACCGGCGGCGGGTTGTTGCACCACGCGGCACGCATGCACCGGGTGCAGCTCTCTCCAGGGGAACGCGCCGATGTCGTCGTCCAGATGACCCCGGGCGAGCGCATCACACTGCGGTCGTACCCGCCCCATCTGGGCATCGACCCCATCGCCGCCAGGTTCGACGGTGGCCAGGACAGGTTCGACGTTCTCCAGCTGCGGGCGGCGGCTCACCTCGACCCGTCGCCGGTGATCCCTCAACATCTCGCGGCAGCACCGGATCTGGACGTCCACCATGCCAAGGTGCGCACGTTCGAGCTGGGCGGCCGCACGATCAACGACAAGAAGATGGACATGGCGCGGATCGACGAGACCGTGCAGCTGGGCACCACCGAGGTCTGGCAGGTGACCAACAGCGCAGGCGAGTACCACAACTTCCACGTCCACGACGTGCAGTTCCAGGTGCTCTCCGTGGACGGGAAGAAACCCGGGCCGGCGCTGTCGGGATGGAAGGACACCATCTACATGCCGCCGGACCGGACCGTGCGGCTGGCGATGCGGTTCACCGACTACGCCGACCCCGACTCGCCGTACATGTTCCACTGCCACCTCTTGCCACATGAGGACCGCGGGATGATGGGCCAGTTCGTCGTCGTACGACAGGGACAGTCGGCGAAATCTCCGCACGGCGGTGACCACTCGATGAGCGGAATGCACCACTGACGCAGGCCCGGCCCGGTGGTATCAAGGGGCATGGTGCGCGAGGCTTCCCCGGGCGGGCGGTTGCGCACCTACCGCGCCTTCGTCCTGTTCTGGCTCGCGGAGACGGTTTCCGGGTTCGGCACCTACATCACGACGCTCGCCGTGCAGGTGCTGCTCGTCGTCACGCTGCACGAGAGCGCGACCGGCGTTGGTCTTGTCAACGCTGCGCGGTGGTTGCCGTACCTGCTCTTCGGTGTGCTGGTCGGGGTGCTGGTCGACCGCGTCAGGCGGCGTCCGGTGCTGGTGGTCACCGACCTCATCCGCTGTGCGCTCCTGGTCGGGATCCCTGTCCTCGCGCTGTTGCACAGCCTGTCGTTGGCTGTTCTGGCGGTGTTCATGGCCGGCTTCGGGTTGATGACGCTGGTCAACGACGCGGCATCCCAGTCGTTCGTGCCGCGGCTGGTGCCGCGCCCGCTGCTGACCCGGAGCCACGCGCGGCTCGACCAGAGCGATGCCGTAGCGCAGGCGTCCGGTCCGGCGCTCGCCGGTGGTCTGGTCGCGGTCCTGACCGCGCCATGGGCGGTACTCGTCGACGCGGCGAGCTACCTGGCGTCGGCGCTGCTCGTGCTGGGTACGTCGGTCGACGAGCCGGCGAGCCGTCCCGTCTCCCTGCGGGGAGTGCGGGGCGAGGCCCGGGAGGGGCTGCGCTGGATCTACCGGCACCGCACGCTCACGCCGTACGCCATAGGCACCCACGCCTGGTTCCTGTGCAACGCCGCTGCGGGCGTTGCGCTGCCGGTGTTCGCCCTGCGCCGGCTGGAGCTCGGCGCGCTCGGGTTCGGCGTGCTGCTCGCCTTCGCCGGAGTCGGGGCGATCGCAGGCAGCTTGGCCGCGGTCGCGCTCGGCACCCGGTTCGGTGCGGGCCGTGTTGTGATCACCGCGCACGCGGCGATCGCGGTTGCGTGGGCGCTCGTCGCTGCAAGCCCCGCGGGCGTTACTGGATGGGTGACGTTCGGCGCGGGCCAACTGCTGGTAGGCCTCGCGATGGGCGCGCAGAACGCCAACGAAATGGGGTACTGGCAGACGATCACGCCGGATCGTCTGCAGGGACGCGCCAATGCCACGAGGCGGTCGGTCAACCGAGCGATGATCGTCGTCGGCGCCCCCGTCGGCGGCCTTCTTGCCGACACGATCGGCGTACGCACCATGCTGTTCGTGTCCGCGGCCGGGTTCCTCGTCGTCGCCGGCGCGCTCGCACTCACCCCCTATCGCACCGCACGGCTGGGCGACGCCTACGCGCCAGACTGACCAGCGCGGAGGTCAGACACGCACGCCGGAGCGGTAGACGGCGGCGACCTCGGTCGGTGCACGCATGTTCTCGAGCGGGTCGCCGTGGACCGCGACCAGGTCCGCGTCGTAGCCGACCGCTATGGAGCCCACGCGATCAGTGCCAGCGCGATGTGATCCTGTCCGCCGGGATCAATGCCTTGCGACGCACGCGGCGCCCGAGCTGAGCGTTCGCCCGCTACCTGCGATGCCCTTCCGGGCTCGGCCCGGAGGGACATCGCAGGTAGATCCCGCGCCAACGGGCCCCATGCGCGATCACCCCGTCAGCACGGAAGATCATGCTGGCCTGGTCGGGCGACCGCGCCCCCGAGCGGCGCAGCCCCTCGTGCTTTGCCAGCGTTCCTGCACAGTCTGCTGTGTGCGCTGACCCGAGTCATCCGTGAATCTCACTGAGATCTCGGTGCGACAGGCTCCGGCTTCATGGCTGGGCCTCAGTGCTACCCCTCCGGCCGCACGTCACCGGGCGCGGCAGTTTGGGGCGTGGGCAGGGTCTCGGCGAGGATCGACAGCAGCTGCAGCCAGCCCGCGAACGTCTGGACCGGACCGTCCTCGACCCGGGCCTCCCCGCGCAGGGGAGGTTCGGGTGCCGCACTGATCTCGATGCGCATGTGCCGAGCATGCTCCTCGGCATCGGCGGAAACATCCGTACGGCTCACTGAGGTGACGGGAGTAGCCGACGGGCCGCCGAGTGTGGAGCAGCGTCCCATCGACGCCACGCTACGGGATCGCGCCGTGCCGCCGCGCGTGAAACCCGCGCGGCTGCCGCCCATGATCGTGGGAAGCGTACCCGTGGCGGGCAACGGGCAGGCTTCCCACGATCATGAAAGGCGCACCGTCCGGGTAGCATCGCGCCGCTCCGCCTCGGCGGCCAGTTCGAGTCGGGACCGCAAGCCGAGCTTGGCCAGGACGTGCGAGACGTGGGTCTCGACGGTACGCCGCGAGAGGTACATGCGCTCGGCGATCTCCGGGTTGGAAAGGCGCTGGGCCAGCAGCGCCACCACCTTGTGCTCGGTCGGTGTGAGCGCCTCCCAGCCCTCTTCGGGCCGTGTCCGCGACGTACGAGTGCCGCGGCGCACACCCAACGCCCGCAGCGCCGCGGCAGTCCTGGCGGCCCCGCGGTTGGCGCGCAGTGCCTCCTGCAGCGTCAAGGCCTCGCGCAACAACTCCCGCGCCTCGGCGATTCGGTCCGCTGTCACCAGGGCCGCGGCCGCGTCCTCGCAGGCCAACGCCCGGCTGAGCGGCCGTGCGCCCGCGCGGTAGCCGGCCACGGCCGCCAGCAAGACCTCGGTGTCGCTTGTGACCAACCCCCGGCAGTGCTGCGCGGCAGCGCACACGCTGGGGACGCCGGGACTGTGCGCCGCGGTCTCCTCGACGGCCGCCGCGACGTTCGCGGCGTCCTCATGTTGTCCGGCGCCGGCCAGGCGGCGTACCAGCTCAGGACCGAGCTCCAGGTCGCCCTGGCAGATTCCTGCCATGCGCATGCCCTGCCAGTACTCGTTCAACGCAGGCAGTGCAGCCTCGGGTCGGCCCTGTGCCTCGGCCAGCATGGCGCGCGCGAGGGCGAGCCGATCGAGCCGGCGCGGCGCTTCGCCCCGGGCGAGTGCGGCGTCGGTGGCGGCGAGGTGCGCCTTGGCGGCGAGCAGGTCGTCACGGTGCAGCGCGACCAGGGCGCGGATCCCGAAACCGGCCACCGGCCACACCGGGTTGTCGGAAACCAGGTTGTCGGCCGCCTCGATCTCGGAGAGCGCGTCGTCCCACTCGCCGACCAGGAAGAGCCCCTCAGCGAGCGCGGTGTGGTGTACCGCGAGCCCGGTCGGAGCGCCGAGGCGCTCGTTGAGGTGGCGTCCGCGCTGCATCATCTCGCGGCCCTCGGCCACCCGGTCGGTGCACATCAGCGCCAGCCCGGCCGACGCGTGCGGGTGTTGCGGACCGCGCGGGTCCGGTTCTGCTTCCAGCGCGTGTACGGCCAGGACTGCGAGGTCGGCGTACTCGACCAGCCTGCCCTGCAGGTCGCGGACCACGGCCTTGTTGTGCAGGGCAACGGACACCGCGGCACTGTCCCCGGTCGGTTCGGCCAGCGCGATCGCCTCGTCCGCGAGTTTCACGGCGGGTTCCAGCTCGCCCAGGTTGAGCCGGGCGAAGGACGCGAAGGTCAGGTAGTGCGCCCGGTCCGCCGCCGAGACTCCCGGCTGGCGCAGCGCCTCGTCGGCATCGGCCAGCGCATCCGCGGCCCGGCCGGTGAACAGGATGCTCTGCAGCAGCAACCGGCGCAGCAGCCCGTCGCGTTCCGGGTCGTCGTGCCGGGCCAGTACGGTCCGCAGCGCTGTCTCGCCCTTCTCGGCGTACCCGGCGAACGTCAACGCGATCGCGTGATCGGCGGCCACCCGACCGTAGGCCCGCGTGTCTGGAGTCGCCAACTCCAGCGCGTGCTCCAGCAGGTCCACCGCCACCGTCGGTGCACGCGCTCCCGCTTCCTGTGCCGCCCGGCGCAGCCATGCGACCGCCTCGGCGTCGCCGGGTCGGGCGCCGCGGACGAGGTGTTCGGCGACACGTCCTGGCGGGTATCCGGCGGCGGCGAGTGCCCGCGCCAGGTCGCGGTGCAACGCTTCGCGCAGGGAACCGGGCAGGTCGCGATACAGCGCCTCGCGGATCAGTTCATGCCGGAACCCCACCCGGTCACCGTGATCGGCCAGCGCTCCCGCCGCGAGCGCTTCGCGGAGCGGACCGGCCAGCCCCGCGGCCGGGCGACCGGAGACGAGCGAGAGGTCCGCGACCGAGAATGACGATCCCATGACCGAGGCCATGCCCAGCAGGTCGAGCGTGTCCCGGGACAGAAAACTCAGCCGGTGCAGGATCGTCAATGACGGTATGGCAGGCAGGGCACTCGTCGAGTCGATCTCGATGCAGCGATCCGTGGTCTCGGTCGCTCCGGCGCGCTCGAGGGCCGCGAGCATTTCCAGGACGAGCAGCGGGTTGCCGCTGGCGCGATGCAGCTGCCGGACGAGGTTGGGCCCCGGCGCGACGCCAGCGGCCGCTTCGGTCAGCTCCGACACGGCGTCCTGCGCGAGCGGCCCCAGAGTCGTCGAGGACGCGCCGCGGTCGACGAGCGTACCCAGCAGCCGTGCGAGTTCGGGTGGGCGTGGTGACGGGCGGACCGTGGCGATCAGCAGCAGCGGAAGCTGGCCTACCGTGCGCGCGAGCCGGGCAAGGCACGCGAGCGTCGCTGGGTCCGCCCAGTGCACGTCCTCCAGCACCAGCAGGAGCGAGCCCCGGGCGCACAGCCGTTCGATGTGGTCTGTGATCGCTTCGCCGGCTCGGAACTCCAGGTCGCCGACGCCGCCCGGAGCTGCCCCCTCGCCGCGCAGCAGGCGCTGGCACGCCGAAGGGGCGCCGCTGCTCCACCTCGTCGGCCGTACCGGACAAGACCTGCAGCCCTCGTACGCGGGCACTCTCTCCTGCCTCCTGCACGATGCGGGTCTTGCCGATTCCGCCTTCATCCTCGAGCAGGACGACCTGGCCGAAGCCGGAGGACGCGCGCTCGACGGACGCGACGAGCGGGGCGAGCTCGCCTGATCGCCCGATCAATGGCAAAGGCCGGCTATCGGTCACAGCGCGCCTCACTCACCGCCAGAACCATCAGGCCAGTGGTGCGGACAAGCAGGACGGAAGGAACGTTCACGCCTCAAAGGCTGCCAGTGCAGCGGGCTGCGTACAGCCGACTTCACACGATGAATACCTACTTCACACGGCCTGCAGGCAATGAGAAGCGGGAACTGCTTGCCTTCCCCAGAGGGGGCCCCGGAGTTACATACCGTGATCATTCCGGCGGGGCGGTCGCGATACCGCGATCAACCGGTGTGCCCGAGGCCCTCGCTGACGCGGCCGACCGCCTCGCGGACGAGGGCACCGTAGCGCGGGCGTACATCGTCGGGCATGCGATCGATCGGAGTGGAGATCGACATGCTCGCGACAGCGTGGCCTTCGCCGTCGAGGATGGCGGCCGCGACCGCAGCGACGTCGGTACGCCACTCGCCCCTGTTGGTGGCGTAACCCCGCCGGCGGATGTCCGCAAGTTCCGCGCGAAGCGCGCCGGCGTCGACGATCGTCGCGTCGGTGTACCGGGGGAGGCCCTCGGCGATTATCTGCTCGATCTCCTCGGGCGGGCAGTGCGCGAGTATGGCCTTGCCGTTCGACGAGCCGTGCAGCGGCGCTCCGACGCCGAGCGGGAGAACGATCCGGACGGGCTTCGGGGTCTCCAGGCGCTCGATCAGCACCGCATGCCTGCCCTCCCGAACCTCGAGGTGCACCGTCTCGCCGGTCTCCTCGCGAAGCTCCTCCATGACGGGGACCGCCACGTCGCGGAGGCTGAGGTCGCCGCCGACGTGGTGCGCGACGTGCAGGGCCTTGGTCGTGAGCGCCCAGCGCGTCAGCTCGGTGCCGGCCTGGTGGAGCCAGCCTGCTGCATGCAGGGTCCGCAGCGCCCGCTGCACCGAGCTCTTCGGCAGGCCGAGCTCGCGGGCCAGCTCGCTGACGCCGATCGGCTGACGCGCGGCGACCCCTTCGAGAACCCGAAGGGCGTTGAGAACGCTCTGCAACGTATTGACTCCAAACCCGACTCGTCCCTAAGGTGCCGCGTATCACATGACGGTGCAGCGTGCCATCTTACGGCACACACCGGGAAGGCGGCCCATATGTTCGCTCGGCGTAGGCACACGAGAACGGCCAGGGCGGTCGGCGCGGCAGCGGTGGCGGTGGTCGCCGCCAGCACGGTCGCCGCTTGCGGCTCCGGTGCGGGTGGTGGCTCGGCGGGCGGTGGTGGTAGCTGGAAGCCGTCCGGGACCGTGAACGTCGACGTGCCGTTCGCCCCGGGTGGCGGGAGCGACGTGTTCGGCCGGGCGATGGCGCAGGGTTTCGAGGGCGTCCGCCCGGGACTCAGCCTTACGGTCCACAACCGCGCAGGCGGCTCCGGCGCGGTCGGCTACACGTTCCTGTACTCCAAGCAGGGCAACCCGAACTATCTGGTGCCCTCGGAGACCACCGCGGTCGCGCTGCCACTGTCGACGAAGACACCGTGGAAGTGGACGGACTTCACGCCGATCATGCAGATCGCCGAGGACACCAGCATGCTGCTCGTACCGACCGACTCCCCGTACAAGTCGCTGAAGGACTTCGTGGCTGCGGCCAAGGCGGGCAAGCACCTGCGGATCGGGGTGACCGGCACCACCAGCATCGACGCCATCCAGGTCGGGCTGATGGAAAAGGATGCGGGCATCAAGCTGCGCCGGGTCGTCTTCGAGTCGGGCGGCGAGATGGTGACGAGCCTGCTCGGCGGCAACGCCGACGGGGGCATGCTCAACCCGAGCGAGGGTCTGGAGCAGGTCAAGGCCGGCAAGCTCCGTGCGATCGCAGTCTTCGCCGACCACCGGTACAAGAGCCCGCTGCTGAAGGACGTCCCCACGGCCAAGGAGCAGGGCGTTGACGTATCCGTCGGCCAGTACCGCGGTGTCTTTGCCGCCGGCGACATCACGTCCGCGCAGGAGAAGTACTGGGAGAAGACGACGAAGCTGTGGACGCAGAGCCCGAGCTTCAAGAAGTACATCGAGCAGAACGACCTGCGGAAGGTCGTCCGCCCGCACGACGAGTTCGTCTCCTACCTGCACGATTACCAGGGCACGTTGAAGAAGGCCATGTCAGCGTCCGGGGGAAACTCGTAGCCGATGCGAAGAGCCGCACCGGAACTCGTCTTCGCGACGTTGCTGGTCGCCTTCGGCCTGTTCATGGCCATCGGCTCGCTGGGCTACGGGCTGTTCGTTCACGGCGGGCTGGTGGGGCCGGGCTTCGTCCCGTTCGTGGCGGGGGCGCTCCTCGCGGGCTGCGCTGCCTGGGCGGGCACGGAGGTGGTCCTCCGGGCCCGCGGGCGGGGCTCGGTAACGGCCGCAGAGCCGGGCGTGGTTGACGAGCCCGCTTCGCAGGCGGCCGAACCAGAGTCGCGCACCAGCCCGGATTCCGTGGGCAGCTCGCTGCCGGGCGCCCGCTCGGTGGGCAGTGGTCGTGCCATGCTCGTCCTCGCGCTGGTGGCGGTGGCAGCGGTCCTGACGTACGCCATCGGCTACGTCGCCGCGTTCGGGGTCATCACCTTCGTCATACTCGCCGTGGTCGAACGCGAACGTATCTGGCTCTCGGTCCTGATCAGCGTCGCGGCGGTCGCGGTGGCCTGGTTGTTGTTCGGGCAGCTGTTGGGCATTCCGCTCCCGGGCGGCGCGCTGCACATCCCGGGCGGTGGCTGAGATGGACGTGCTACACGGGGTCGTGCTCGGCTTCTCCACCGCCTTCAGCGCGCAGAACCTGCTGTTCTGCCTCGTCGGCGTGCTGTTGGGCACGGTGATCGGCCTACTGCCCGGTCTGGGATCCGTCACCGGGGTGGCCCTGCTGCTTCCCGTGACCTTCACGCTGCCGCCGGTCACAGCCTTGATCATGCTTGCGGGCATCTACTACGGGTGCCAGTACGCCGCATCGATCTCCTCCACGCTGATCTCGACGCCGGGCGACTCCGCTAGCGCGGTCGTCACCTTCGACGGCTACCCCCTTGCCAGGCAGGGGATGGGCGGCCGTTCGATCGCCATCTCGGCGATCTCGTCGTTCATCTCCGGCACCCTGACCGTCATCCCGCTCATGGCCCTGGCGCCGCTGTTCGTGGGCTTCGCACTGCACTTCGGCCCGCCGGAGACGTTCGCGCTCGTCATGCTCGGAATGTTGGCGATCGTCGGGTTCACCGGCAGGTCGCCGGCCAAGGGACTCGCGATGGGCGCGTTCGGGATCGCCCTCGCGATGATCGGCATCAACTCCCAGAGCGGCGTCGCGCGCTTCACCTTCAACCAGGTGCAGCTCTACGGCGGCATCGGCTTCGTCGCCGTCATCATCGGTCTGTTCGCCGTCGCCGAGGTGCTGAACCAGGTGGGCCGTGGCGGCGCCGAACCCATCCGTACGCGGATGCGCGACATGATGGTGACGAAGAGCGACCTCCGCCAGGTCCGCTGGTCGATCCCTCGTGGCGGTGTGACCGGGTTCCTCATCGGCGTCCTGCCCGGTGCCGGAGCCACGCTGGCCTCCTTCTTCGCGTACGAGATCGAGCGCAAGTTCTCCAAGCACCCGGAGCGGTTCGGCAAGGGGGCACTGGAAGGGGTCGCGGGACCGGAGGCGGCCAACAACGCGGCGGCGAACGCGGCGTTCGTGCCCACGTTGACCCTCGGCATTCCGGGCTCCGAGACCACCGCCGTGCTGCTCGGTGCGTTTCTCATCTTCGGCATTCAGCCGGGGCCCCTGCTCTTCAGCCAGCAGCCGGAGCTGGTCTGGGGGCTGATGGCGTCGTTCTACATCGGCAACGTGTTCCTGCTGGTGCTGAACCTGCCGTTCGCGCCGTTCTTCGCGTCCATCCTGCGGCTTCGGTACGCGTTCCTCTACCCGCTGATCCTCTTCCTGGCGCTCATCGGGGCGTACTCGATCGAGAACCGGATGTGGAACGTGTGGCTGGCGCTGGCCTTCGGTCTCATCGGCTTTTTCATGAAGAAGTACGACTACCCGGCGCCCCCGGTGATCCTCGGCCTGATCCTCGGCGGCCTGCTGGAGAAGAACCTGGTGCAGACGTCCGACATGGCCGGCGGCGACTTCGGGATCTTCCTGCATCGCCCGATCGCGCTGGTGCTGTTCGCGATCGGCCTCGCCGTCATCTTGGGACCACACGTTTTTCGAGCGATACGCCGTCTCTCCGGCCGTGCTTCTCCGAGGGCGCCACAGTCGGCCGGCGCGGCGAGTTCCGGTGAGGCAGAAGGCACGCACACCACGACCACCTCGCGCGGGGAGGGCTCATGACAGGCACCTTCGACCATGCCGGCGCCCTGCGCAGGCTTCGGGTCATCGACCTCACCCAGGTCATGGCCGGTCCCTTCTGCTGTCAGCTGCTGGCCGACTTCGGGGCGCGCGTGACGAAGGTGGAGCCCGTGGGGACCGGGGACCACTCGCGCCACGCCATGGGTTTCCACATGAAGGGGCAGGACAGCGTCTCCTTCCTCGCGGTGAACCGGAACAAGGAGAGCGTGGCGCTCAACCTGAAGTCGTCCGAAGGCCGCGAGGTCTTCTACCGCCTGGTCGACGACGCCGATGTGGTCGTCGAGAACTTCAGGCCGGGCGTGACGAAGCGGTTGGGCGTGGACTGTCCGACGCTGCGCGCGCGCAACCCACGGTTGATCTACGCCTCGATCTCCGGGTTCGGCCAGACCGGACCGTACGCGAACCGGGCAGGCTACGACCTGATCGCCCAGGCCATGTCCGGCGTGATGAGCGTGACCGGACAACCGGACGGCGATCCGGTGAAGTGCGGCATCCCCATCGCCGATCTCGGCGCCGGGCTGTTCGCGACCGTCGGCATCCTCTCCGCCGTCATCGCGCGGGAGGAGACCGGCGAGGGCCAGCAGGTCGACACCTCGCTGTTCGAGGCCGCACTGGGGCTGTCGATCTGGGAGACCGCGGAGCTGTGGGGCTCGGGGCGCGTGCCGGTGCCGTTCGGGTCGGCACACCGGTTCAGCGCTCCGTACCAGGCGCTGCGCACCCGCGACGGCTACCTCACGGTCGGCGCGAACAACCAGCGGTTGTGGGAGCGGTTCTGCCGGAGCATCGACCGTGCCGACCTGTTGACCGATGACCGGTTCACCACCAACACCGAGCGGATGGCCAACCGTGAGATCCTCGCCACCGAGCTCGAGTCGGTGCTCAAGGACAGGACGACCGACGAGTGGGTGACGGTTCTGGACGACAGCGGCGTGCCGTGCGGCCCGATCAGGAACTACGCGGAGGTCGCGTCCGATCCGCACACCCTCGCCAGGGAGATGGTCGTGGAGATGACGCACCCGGTCGAGGGCACGGTCAAGGGCCTCGGCATCCCGGTCAAGCTCAGCAACACGCCCGGGCGGGTGAGAAGCGCCGCACCGCTGCTCGGCGAGCACACCGACGACGTCCTCGCCCGGTACGGGTACTCCGCCGACGAGATCGCCGCCCTGCGCGAAACGGAGGCTGTCCAGTGAGCAAGGAGCTGAGGAGCGAGCCGAAGGTACGGGTCGCACAAGGAGTTCAGCGGGATGGGAACCGCTCGATTGCACCTGCCGAAGGCGAGCGAGCAAGCGAGGCAAGCACATGAGCCAGGAAGCAAGCCCTGTCGGTGTCCGGACGGACGAGCTGCTGTTCGAACGTGACGGCGCGGTCGCCACCGTCACGTTCAACCGTCCCTCCGCGCGTAACGCCATGACCTGGGCCATGTACGAGGGCTTGCAGGACGCCTGCGAGAAGGTCGACGCCGACGACGGCATCCGGGTGCTCGTGCTGCGCGGCGCTGGTGACAAGGCGTTCGTGGCGGGCACCGACATCAGCCAGTTCAGCGCGTTCCGCACACCCGAGGACGGCGTCGCCTACGAGGAGCACCTCGACGCCGTCGTCGGCCGCCTCGAGGCCGTCCGTGCGCCCACGGTCGCTGTCATCCGCGGATACGCGGTCGGTGGCGGGCTTTCCATCGCCGCCGCCTGCGACCTGCGGATCGCCACCCCGGACGCCAAGTTCGGCATCCCGATAGCCCGCACCCTGGGCAACTGCCTGTCGATGGAGACCTACGCCCGGCTGGTCGCGCTGATCGGCCCGGCCAGGACGCTGCACATGATCTACACCGCGTCCTTCCTCTCCGCCGACCAGGCGCTCGCCGCCGGTATGCTGGCCGAGGTCGTCGATCCCGACGGCATCGACGCCCGCGCCACCGAGCTGGCCGACCAGCTCACTCGCCGGGCCCCGCTCACGATGCGGGTCACCAAGGAAGCCGTCCGCAGGCTCCGCCGCGCCGGTCTTCCCGATGGTGACGACCTCGTCCGCACCTGCTACGGCAGCGTCGACTTCGCCGAGGGCGTACGGGCGTTCGTCGACAAGCGGCAACCCGAGTGGACCGGCCGGTGAGCCCGCCCGGACGGCTGGCCGGCCGACGGTTCCTGCAGATCCCCGGGCCGACCAACGTGCCGGAGTCGGTGCTCGACGCGATCGCGCATCCGACCATCGACCACCGGTCGCAGGAGTTCGCCAGGCTGGCGTTGGGCATACTCGGGGACCTCGGCCCGGTGTTCGGTACGTCCGGGCCCGTGCTGGTGTTCCCGTCGTCAGGCACCGGTGCCTGGGAGGCGGCCCTGGTCAACACGCTGTCTCCCGGCGACACGGTACTCGCGTACGAGACCGGGCACTTCGCGACGTTGTGGGCGGACCTGGCGCGACGCCTCGGGCTCTCGGTCGAGCTGCTGCATGGGGACTGGCGGCACGGCGCCGATCCCGTGGCCATCGAGCGCAGGCTGCAGGCCGATAGTGACGGGCTCGTCAAGGCCGTCTGCGTGGTCCACAACGAGACCTCGACCGGTGTCACGAGCCGGGTGCCCGAGATCCGGCGGGCGATCGACCGTGTCGGTCATCCCGCGCTGCTGCTCGTCGACACGATCTCCTCCCTCGGTTGCACCGAGTACGAGCACGACGAGTGGGGTGTCGACGTCACGGTCGCCGGGTCGCAGAAGGGCCTGATGCTGCCGCCCGGGCTGGGGTTCAACGCGGTGAGCGAACGGGCCCTGGCTGCGGCGGAAGGGGCGCAGCTGCCGCGCGCGTACTGGGATTGGGCGCGGATCGTCGAGACGAATGCCGGAGGTTTCTTCCCGTACACTCCGGCGACGAACCTGCTCTTCGGGCTCCGCGCTGCCCTCGATCTGCTGTTCCAGGAGGGCCTGCCGAACGTCTTCGCCCGTCATCGCCGGCACGCCGCCGCCACCCGGGCCGCGGTCGAGGCATGGGGACTTGAGGTGTGCTGCCTCGACGCGAGGGAGCACAGCCCCTCGCTGACCGCCGTACTGATGCCGGACGGCCACGACGAGGCGGCGTTCCGCCAGGGCGTTTACGACATGTACGGCATGTCACTCGGCTCGGGTCTCGGCCGGTTGCGCGGGCGGGCATTTCGCATTGGCCACCTCGGCGATTTCGACGACCTCAGCCTCATGGCGGCGTTGTCCGGCGTGGAACTCGGACTGGCCGCCGCTGGCGTGCCGTACAAGAGCGGGGGCGTGGCGGCCGCGCTCGACCTGCTCCAGCCTTAGGGGCTTGGCGAGGTGAGGATCACGTCGCTGCTGTTGGTGGCGCCGGCTGCCAGGTGGACCTGGGTGGCCACCGGGGCGTAGCCGGCCGTGGCGAGGGTGTAGTGCCCTTCGGGCAGGTTGTCGAACGCGAACGTCCCGGCCTCGCTGGTGGGCGTGGTGCTGACGACCGAGCCCGTACCGTCGATGACGGTGACGAGCGCCTCGTGCACCGGCCTGCCGTCCGACGAGGCGCGCACGGTGCCGGTCAGCCGGCAGCGACCCGCCAGGTCGATGTCGCGCTCCACGCGCCCGCCGCCGGGGACCGTGACGGCCAGGGCCACCGGTTCGTGTTCCATCGACGCCGCGGTCAGCGTGTAGGTGCCCTCGGCGAGGTCGCCGAACGCGTACCCGCCCAGGGCATCGGTGGTCGCTGCCGCGACGACGGTGCCGCTCCCGTCGGTCACGGTGACGACGACCCCGCTCGCATCACTGACGGTGCCGCCGAGCCGTACCATCCCACTGACAGAACCCGTCCCGGCCAGCTCGACATCGTGGCGTACCGACTGGTCGGCCACGGTGACGAGGGACGCCCGCGGCTGGTGGTCGCCGGCGACGCAGATGACGATGTACGAGCCCGCGGCCGGCGGGTGTAGCCGGTAGCTACCGGTCTGGTCGCTCACCGCGCGGTCGACCTGCTCACCGTGCAGCGTCGTGAGAGTCAGCGGAGCGTGCGCCACGGGCCTGCGGTCCGCGCGCGTCACCGTCCCGACGACGACCGGATGGTGGTCGCCCGGCGTCCCGTTCCCTGTGCTGCTCGCCGGGTCCGCGGCCGTCCATGGTTCGGGACGCTGCTCCACGTGCGCGATTCCTTTCCGCTCGGTCGGGGCGACGGCATGCGGTGTCGTGCCGCGGGGGTTACGGCTCGCGCCGGACGCGCGCCCGCAGGCTCGCGGCGAAATAGCCGCCCAGGGTGAGCAGCGAGACGCCGAGCACGACGGCGCCGGCGATGAGGTCGTCTCGGGTGGCAAGCGTCCAGTCGGCCCCGTGTGGCTGGTAGCCCACGACGTGCGGGGCGACGATCAGCCACACGCCGCCCCCGGCGATGGCGACCAGCAGCACGACGGAGATCCACGTCAGAGCGCGGCTCATGACCGCTCACCTCCTGCGATCGGTTGGTACGAGCCGTTGCGCGTCGGCTCGGGTGTCTCGCGCGCTCCGGACAGGTCGTGGATGAGCGCCTCGACGAGCGGGGCGAGCACGGTCGCGACCTCGCTCGTCTCCGCGGAAGCCGCTGGCGCTGGTGTCGACTCTGGCTCGGGTGCCGGCTCCTCGGTGGCCTGGACGGGGGAGCTGCCCGGGCCCTCCGCGTCGTCCTCGGCGTGGCCCGGCGCGGAGCTGGTTGCCGTCCTCGTACGGTCCAACGCACGGAGCCGTCCGGGCAGTTGCGCGGCGAGCGCCACGCCGGCGAGCAGCGCAGCCGCCGCGATCCCGGCACCTGTGTAGAAGTCGGTGGTGGTGGCGTCGGTCCAGTCCGCCCCGGACGGCTGGTAGCCGAAGGCGAACGGCGCGAACATCAGCCAGCCGCCGGCGAGTAGCAGGACGGTGGCGCCGGCAAGGGCGATGGCCGGGGCCGCGACCGATACCTGCCGGGGCGGCCGTTGGCGGTTGCTCACTGGTTCCTCCCGTACTGGTCGGCTGGGACGTCCGCGTCGGCACGTATCTTCGCGCCGTGTACGAGCGGCGCCAGCAGCCGCTCGGCCGAGGGCAGCAGGACCTCGCGTGCCGCCTGCCGCGCCCGTGCCTCCAGGTCGTCCGGGGCCGGGGGCGAGGCCAGGCGGGCAGCGGCGGCCACCAGCGTGGGGTAGCGGCCGGGGTCGGAGAGCAAGCGCGTGGCGAGCAGGGCCGCGGTGAGGCCGGCGGCGGCTTGCGCGAGCAGCGGGTCGGACGCCGCGCTGCTCGTACCGCTCGACGCGGGTGAGTCCGCGATGCTCGGAGAGGTGACCGGTTCGGTCCTGCGCGCCCACCCGGGCACCCCGTCGAGGCGGAGCAGCACGGTCGGGTCGTCCTCTGTGCCGTCGACCGTGGCGTAGCTGGCCACCGGCTGCCAGTCGCAGGCCGCGGCGACCAGCAGGTACGTGCCCGCGCCGGGCAGGGCGAGCACGCAGCGGCCCACGGTGTCGGTGCGCCCCCGGGCGACCTGGTGGCCGTCAGTGGCGAGCACCCCGACAAGAGCTCCGGAGATGCCCTCGCCATCGCGGTCGCACACCTGCCCGGTGACTGACGTCATGACCGGCCGTCCAACTGGATGTCGTGGGTGACCGAGCCGTCGACCGCGTTCACCAGCTTCGCCGCCGGCTCGTGCCCGCTCTCGCCGTCGGGTGTGCACACGAGCAGGTACGTACCCTCGCCCGGGGAGCGCAACCGGTACGTGCCTTCCGCGTTCGTGCGTGCCCGGTCGAGCTGCTGCCCCTGGAAGTCGGTCAGGGTCAGCGCGGCCGGCGCGGGGGAGCGGTCATGGCGGTAGACGCTGCCGGTGACGAGCGGCCCACCCACATGCGCGTGCCCGTTCCCGTTGCCGTTCTGCTCGCCGTGTCCGTCGCCGTTGCCGTTTCCGTCGGCGGGAGGTGCGGACGCGTCGTAGGTGACGAAGCGGCCGCGCCCGTCGGTGCCTGCCCGGCCGTCGCCTCGACCGTCGCGACCGGAGAGATCCTGCAGGATGTCCAGGACGCGCGCCAGCGTGTCCCGTAGCTCCGGCGCATGCGCGGACCCGTTGGCCTGCGCGGGTACGAGCGTCGAGTGCTGCGGCTGGTCCTGCAACTGCTCGCTGTCGTCACCCCCGCCGCGTCCGAGCACCGTGGCCAGCCGCTTCTCCGGCAGGAACCACGCGACGATGAACGCGACCAACAGCAGCGGCGCGAGATACTTGTACAGCGGGGTCAGCGCGTCCGCATAGGACACCACAACGGCGTGGGCGATGTCCGGCGGCAGCTTGTCGACGATCTGTGTGGTCAGACCCTGAGCCTTGCCGTCGCCCCCCATCGCCTGACTCGCCCCGGGCGGCAGGTTCTGTGCCAGCTGGTCGGTCAGCCTGCTGGTGAACAGCGAGCCGATGAGGGCGACGCCGAACGCGGCGCCGATCTGGCGGAAGAAGTTGACATTGGCGGTGGCCGTGGCCATGTCTCTCTTGGCCACCGAGTTCTGCGTGGTCAGGATCAGCGTCGGCATGATGAACCCGAGGCCGAGCCCGAGCACCACCATGTAGAGGCTGGACTCGCCGCGGGTCGTGCTCGCGTCCAGCAACGACAGCAGGTACATGCCGACCGACGCGATCCCGGCACCGATGATGGGGAACGGCTTGTAGCGTCCCGTGCGGCTGATCGTCTGCCCGGTGATCACCGCGGAGAACATCAGCCCACCCATCAGCGGCAGCATCAGGATGCCCGACTTGGTGGCGCTCGCGCCGAGGGACAGCTGCAGGTATGTCGGCAGGTAGCTCACGGCACCGAACATCGCGATGCCCACCATGAACGCCATGATCGTGTTCACACGGAAGACGCCGTCGCGGAACAGGCGAAGCGGCAGGATCGGCTGCTCGGCGCGGCGCTCCACCAACAGCCACAGCGGAATGAACACCACCGCGCCGGCGATCAGAGCGAAGATCGGCAGTGACACCCAGTCGTAGCGGGTGCCGCCCCAGTTCAGCATCAGGACGAGCGCGGCCACGCCGAGCGCCATGAAGGCGGCGCCCTTGTAGTCGACCTTCGTCTTCTGGTGCTGCGGCTTGCTGAGCTTGAGTACCGCGGCGGTGACGACGAACGCCGCGATGCCGACCGGCACGTTGATGTAGAAGATCCAGCGCCAGCTGACGTGCTGGGTGAGAAAACCGCCGAGCAGCGGGCCGAGCACGGTGGCGACCCCGATCATCGGCCCCATCACGCTCATGTACTTGCCGCGCTCGCGGGCGCTCACGATATCGGCCATGATCGTCTGCGCGCCGATCATCAGTCCACCGGCACCGATGCCCTGCACCGCGCGGCACGCAATGAGCATGCCCATCGACTGGGCGAGTCCCGCTACGATCGAGCCGGCCAGGAAGATGGCGATCGCGAGGTGGAACGCGTTGCGCCGCCCGATGAAGTCGCCGACCTTGCCGTACAACGGCATCGAGATGGTCTGCCCGAGCAGGTAGGTCGTGATGATCCACGAGATCTCGTCGAGGCCGTTGAGGTCCGCGGCGATGTGCGGAAGCGCCGTGGCCACGATGGTCTGGTCCAGCGCCGCCATCAGGATCCCGAGGATCAGGCCGATGAAGATGACGATCAGCCGCTTTCGCGGGATGCCGTTCTCGCTCAACCGCGGTCCGGCGGGCGGCGCAGCGGGTGCGGGCTTCGTGGCTGAATGCGCCAACGGGTCTCCCTTGAAGTTCGTTCGGTGGTCAGGCCTGCGGGTCTTGGGTGTGGAGGTGCTAGGGATGTGCCGGCTGTGGTTGGGTGCCGATCACGGCGCCCTGCTCGAGCACGTCGAACGCCTCGTCGACCAGTTTGGCCGGCCGGCGTGTGCCGTTCGCGGTCCAGCGCTTCATCGCCACCTTGACGACGCTGCCCGCCAGCGCGGCGAGCAGCTGCGGGCGCAGGTCGTCGTCGGGGTCGACGCCGAGGCGCTCGGCCATCGCTTCGGTGAGCGCGCGCTCGATCGTCGCGTACTGCGCGAGCTGCCGCGGCAGCAGGCTCGGGTTGGCATGCACAAGCCGCTGCCGCGCGAGCGCGTGCTCGCGGGTGGCGTGCGCGCTGCTCAGGAGCTCGCTCTCGCGGAGGGCGACGCGCAGCGTGCGGAGTGGTGCCTCGTCAGCCGGCCGCTGCGCGATCAGCTCGCGCAGCTCGGCGGCGGCCTCGCCGGCCTCGCCGATGAGGGCGTCCTCCTTGCAGGAGAAGTAGTTGAAGAACGTCCGCGGCGACACGTCGGCCGCCTCGCTGATCTCCTCGACGGTGAGGTGCTCGATACCCCGCTCGAGGGCGAGCGTGAGGGCTGCCTGCTTGATGGCGCGGCGCGTCGCCTGCTTCTTGCGCTCCCGCCGTCCCTGCGGGGGCGCCTCTGCCATCTCGGTCATGCGTACATTTTACGCATGATTGCGCTACCCGCAAATTCGCGGTATGAGCAAACATGCTCACATTGCGTCGAAGGTGCCTGCGCTAGCGGCTCCACAGCCGCTGCGAGGCCAGCCGCGCCCCCTCCGCCAGCGTCTGCAGCTTGCCCCAGCCGAGCTGCGGGTGGATGCGGCTGCCGAACCCGCAGTCGGCGCCGGCGATGACGTTCTCCCGGCCGACCCGGTCGGCGAAGCGGGTGATGCGCTCGGCGACCAGCTCCGGGTGCTCGATCACGTTCGTGGCGTGCGTGACGACCCCGGGCACCAGGATCTTGCCGTCAGGCAGCGTGACGTCCTCCCACAGGTGGTACTCGTGCTCGTGCCTGGAGTTCGCGGCCTCGATGACGTACGCGCCGGCGCGTACCTGGAGCACGATGTCGACGATGTCCTTCAGTGGAACGTCATGCTTGTGCGGCCCGTGCCAGCTGCCCCAGCAGATGTGGTACCTGATCCTGTCCTCGGGCAGGCCGTCGAGCGCGTGGTTGAGCAGATCGATGCTCTCCTGCGCGTAGCGGCGGTACTCGCCCAGGTCGAGCTCCGGCCGCCGGTCCCACTGCGCCGGCACCCACGCGTCGTCGACCTGGAGCAGGAAGCCGGCGTCGATGATCGCCTTGTACTCCTCGCGCATCGCGTCGGCGAGCGCGCGCATGAGGTCATCGTGGTTGCTGTAGTACTCGTTCGCGATGCCCACCTCGATGCTCGCCGGTGCGACCACCGGCATGAACACCTCGGTCACGTCCTGGCCCGCGACCGCCGCGCGCAGGTTCTCGATGTCGCGCTGGATGGCCTGTGGGCGGTACGACAGCGGCCCCCGCACGACCGGCTGTGTGGTGATGGGGGCGAAGAAGTACGCGTCCTCCATGTAGCCGAACAGGCTCTGGTTGGCGTCGGCCCAGGCGTAGAAGTCGCCGAACTCCTCGCGGTCGCGGCCCTTCAGGTACTCCTCGTCGGCCTCGGACCAGTCGCGGCTCTCGACTCCATCCAGCCTGTCGAGCACGTACCACATCCACAGCGTCTTGCCGAACTCCCCGTCGTCGACCACGTCGATGCCCAGGTCGGCCTGGCGGCGTACGACGTCGGCCACCGCGCTCGTCAGCAGCGAGCGTGCCTCGGGCGAGTCGGGGCCCTTGTGCAGCATGGCCTCGGACAGCCCCTCCGGCCGCTGCAGGGCGCCGACGTGGGTGGTCAGGATGCGGTCGGTGCTGTGCTGCATGTGTGCCTCCTCCGGCGGGCGACTGTCGTATCGACCGTAGTGAGGCGGGGGATATCAGACAAGGCGCCCCTGGGCGTGCAAATCGATCCTGCAGAGCTCCGGGGTCAAGATCCGTTCCGCCTGGCCGTAGCGCGTAGAAAACTGCGCGTTGCGGCCGGAAGAAACAGATCTTGACTTGGGCGTCGGCCGGGCGACCTTCTACGCCCCGGGCAACTCGGGTGCGCCGCGGCGCCTGCGCTGCTGCACCGCGACGATCACGAGTCCGACGATGAGCCACGCGGCACCGACGATCTGCGCCCGGTGGCTGGCCAGGACCAGTACGGCAACAAGGATGGTCGCGCCGGCCAACGGTGTGATCAGGTGCCGGCCCTGGTGCCGGGTTTCTGTGCGACGCCGGACGTAGAAGTAGCCGATGACCGAGGCGTGTAGCAGCACGAATGCGCAGAGCGCACCGACGTCCACGATCGATACGAGCGTGTCCAGGCCGCTGGGCTGGGTGGCCGCCCATACGGCGATGAGCACGTTCACGCCGGCGGCGACGAGGAGGCCTACGGCCGGGACGCGGGTGCGTGCGGTGACCTTCGCCATTACGTGGGGGAGCCGTGACTCCCTGCCCATGTCGAGCAGCACCCGGGACGCGGCGGCCTGCCCGACCATCGCGGAGAACGCCGCACCGACCGCTTTCGCGACCGCGAGGAAGCCGGAGAGCCACGGCGCGATCTGCGTCGCCACGAGCTGGTAGTAGGCCTCACCCTGCCGCTCGGGGTGCGCGGCCAACGTGTCGGGGGAGACCGGGGCGAGCAGCGCTCCCGCGTACGTCTGCGCCGCGAAGAGCAGGCCGGCGATGATCAGGCAGGTGACGGTCGCACGGCCGATCAGGTTCGTACCGCCCGTGCTTTCCTCGGCGAACGTGGCGATCGCGTCGAATCCCAGGTACGA
>JBOHBN010000332.1:0-9101 GCA_050698355.1 Streptosporangiales bacterium
GCTGAGCGTGAGCAATTCGGGGTGGTAGCGATGGTCGGCCGTTGCATGGCGGAGAGAAGCGATGCCGTGAAGCGAGCGATCCGAGGAGTAGCGCTATGCCCGATGACGTAGAGGTGCAGCTGCTCGACGAAGTGGAGCGCGCGCTCACGCAGCCGGTGCGCGTGCTTGTCGGGCCGTACGCGGTCGATGAGCTGCGCAAGCATATTCGCGCCGAGATACCCGCGTTGGCGGCCAGGCTGCGCGGCGGCAGCCGTGCGCACGCCCGCAAGGCCGCAACGCAGATCGTCGACACGATCTGGCCGGAGACTTACCCGCCGGCGGAATGGTGGACGACCCCGCTGGGGTTCGCGGCCGCGCAGCATTACCGACCCGACGAAGCGGTGAGCATGCCGGTAGACGACGCCGGCCTCGTCCTCGACCACACCGATGCCGACGTGCGCGAGCTGCTCTCCTCTGGTGAGCTGGCCGCAGCCGAGGACGGCGAACCCGCGCTGGCCTCGGTGCTCGCCTACCTGACCGGCACCAGCCCGCATCCGGCACGCACCTGGCCCGAGCGCGGACTGCGACTCGTTCGGCGCGCCGCCCGCCGTGTCGATGACTGGTTCTCCTATGGCTGGCACGTCCCACCCGGCGGCACCCACACACCGCGGCGGATGGGCGTCTCCGCCTTCGTACTGGCCTTCCTGCCGCCCGGCGTATGGAACCTCGCGGTGCCCTTCGGCAGCTGGTGGGCGCTATGGGCCGGCCTCGTTGTGGGACTACTCGGCGAACGCGCCGCCCGCCGCGCCGGCCAGCCACTGCGCCTCCCCCGCGTAGGGTGGATGCTGGCCTGCTTCAGCCTCATCACAGGCACACTCGCTGTCATCGCCGGACTAGCCGCGTGGTGGCACGACCTCGGCACCGCCGGCCCCGGCGACCCTCCGCCGGGTTTCGGTGGATGGTGAACGCCGCCACCGGCCGCGTGCTCGCCCCGCCTCGTTCGAGGGCCCATGCCCGCATCGGCTACACCATCACGAGCGCGGCGGCTCGCTCGCATGCTGCGAGGAGGGGGGCGCAGGCCAGGCGTGACAAAGCCCCGCGGTGCCTAACTCGACCGAAGCCAGTCAGAGGACAGTTCCCGCGGGGCGCTACCTCTAGGGTAGCTCGCGTGCCGGACGAACACCATCGTGACCTGCTGCTAACGCCGGAGAATGTGCGGGCGTGGCTGGGCTCTCCTCGACTCGAGCGGTATCTGTCCGCGGTGGGCGGCGACGACGCGCTCGCGTTGCGCTTGTACGACTGGAACGCAAAGGTTGCCGCAGCGGCACTCGTTGATGTGGGACATCTGGAGGTTGCGCTACGCAACAGCTACGACCGGCAGCTGAGCCGCCGCTACCCAGGCTGGGCGGTTGACGAGTCGGAAGACTTGTTCAGCCGGGTGCAAGGTGACCCGCGTACGCAGCGCGCGCAGCGCACCCTCGATGAGCGGAGCAGACGAGAGGTAACAAGCGCCGCTCGAGGCCTGGGCGGCAACCCGTCACACGGTCAGGTCGTCGCGGCGCTCAGCTTCGGTTTCT
Organism: Streptosporangiales bacterium; assembly: GCA_050698355.1. Classification (GTDB taxonomy): domain Bacteria; phylum Actinomycetota; class Actinomycetes; order Streptosporangiales; family WHST01; genus JBOHBN01. Next base: position 1,557 of record JBOHBN010000332.1, read on the forward strand.
GGGGTCAGCTGACGCGCGCGGAACGGACCGCCACGTTCTGGACCCCGATGATCCAGTACAGCTTCCCGCGCGGTAAGCGCCGCGGCGCCGTGCACGCCTTGGTACAGAACACGATCCGGTTTCGTAACCGGCTCGCCCATAACGAACCAGTCTTCTCGACCCGAACCGGCCTACGGCAACGCCTGCAGGAAGTGCGCACGTTGTTCGAGCTCGTGCACCCACAAGCCTCCGCTTGGACCGAAGAACACTCCGACGTGCCGGCACTCGTAGCGAAGTGCCCCGTGACCGGCCTCATCCCAACCGACACATCCAGACCCGCGTGAACGAAACCCCGGTCCATCGTTGCCTCAAGGCGGGCGAGTAGCCGCGTTCTAGTAGTCTGTCGCTTCTAAAGAGCTGGGTATAGGTGCCGAAGTTTGATGCGGGCGTCGCTGGTGGTGAACCTCCAGTCCACCTGGCGCTCGTCGTCGTTGATGGCGCGGGCCCAGGCGGCGAGTTCGGTGTTGAGGACGTCGAGGTCGGCGATGCGCCGGTCGAGGCATTGCTTGGTCAGGCAGGACAGTTCGATCTCGGCGATGTTGAGCCAGGAGCCGTGCTTGGGCGTGTGGTGGATCTCCAACCGGCCTGCCAGGGCGTAGGCCTTCTCGGGTGGGAAGGTCTCGTAGAGGGAGGCGATCGAGTGGGTGTTGAGGTTGTCCATGACGAGGACGACCTTGTCCGCGTCGGGGTAGTCGACGTTCAGCAGATGTTCGACGCCGTGGGCCCAGCCGATGCGGGTGCGGGTGGGCTCGGCGTAGGCGCGGCGCCAACCCCGCAGGGGTTCGGCCCACACGAAGATCGAGCAGGTGCCGCAGCGGATGTACTCGGAGTCCTCGCGGGCCACCCGCCCGGGCGCAGCCGATGTGCCCGCTCTGGCGTCGGCGAGCAGTTGGAGCGGTTTCTCGTCCATGACCACGACCGGGAAGCCCGGATCGTAGCGGCGGGCGTAGACGCCCAGCACGTCCTCCATCGCCGCCACGAACGCCGCATTCTGCTTTGGCGGGATCGTCCAGCACGCCTTCAGATGAGGCTTAAGTGCCCCCTTTTTAGGACCCGCCCGATCGTGGAGTGATCCATCGGCGGCATCCCCTCGGTCAAGGCGACCTGTCTTTCCAGCAACCGCAGCGTCCACCGCTGACGCCCAGGCGGTGGCTGGCTGCACGCCAACGCGATCACCCGGGCCTCGACGTCGCCGGTCACCTTCGGCTCCACCGGAGGCGTGGCCCGCTTCTTGCGGCCGATCACCTCTTCGACCCGCCCGGCATGCGTCGCGAACGCCTTCGCGACCAGATACACCGTGCTCTGCGACGTGCCGAGACGTTCGGCCACCACGCGGCGATCGGGCGCCGGCCCCTGCCTCTCGTCCAAGGCCAGCAACACCCTGGCCCGGGTGATCATCCGGGCAGGATGGCGCCCAGACGAAACCACCCTGATCAACCTCGCACGATCCCCAACAGCCAAGAAGACCGTGAACTCCTTCGGACGAGGCACGCCGTCAACTCCTTCTGGTCAAGTATCAACCAGAACAGCCGACCACACATACCCATCAAATTAGCGGCGACACTCCACTAGTGGCGTAGGAGTTCGCCGAGGGCCTGCAGCTGCTGAGCGGTGAGGTGCGTTCGCAGATCTCCGGCTGTGTGTTCGACCTGGTCGATGCGTACCGAGATGGTGTGCTCGGTGGCGCGTGAAGGGGTACCGTCGCCCGCCGGGCGACGGCGGCGGTTATTACGCCGTAATAGCGGCTTAGCGTCGCTGGCGCTCTCGGGGGTGGCGCCAGGGCTATTACGGCGTAATAGCTCCAGCGCCGGGGATTGCTTGGGTGCCGGTTTGCCGGCGACGGCACGGGCTTCCTCTACGGTTATCCCGCCCGACCGGAGCTGGTCTTGCAGCTGAGGTGTGAGCTTCAATAGTGCGAGCCGCTGCGAGACCCATCCTTGGGTCTTGGCGATCCGTTTGGCGACCTCTGCCTGGGTTCCGTGCCGAGTTACAAGCGCCTGAAGCTCCTTGGCTTCGAGTAGTGGCGGTAGTGCTTGTCGGTGGATGTTCTCGATGATCACCGACTCGCGTAACCGCTGGTCTCCACTTGCGCCGAGGCGGTCTTGCACGGTGATGAGGAGTTCGGTGAGGCCGGCGCGGCGGGCCGCGGCGAGCCGGCGGTTACCGGTGATGACCACCCAGCGGGTGCCGTCCAAGGTGGCGGCGTGGTGGGGATAGTGCGCGAGGAAGAGACCCCTGTCGACGACGGTGAGCGCCTGCAGCTGTCCAGACTCGCGCAGGCTGGCGGCCAGCTCGTCGACATCGTCGTAGTTTTCTCGGGGGTTCTCGGGGTTCAGCGCGAGCTGAGTGATCGGCGCCGAGGTTGGCGTATAGGTGGTGGCGATCGGCTCGGTGCTCACGGTTTCGGAGAACCGGACCCGCTTGCCGGCCATCAGTCGATCCCCCGGCCGCCGAGGCCGAGCTCCAGTGCTAGTCGGTAGAAGTCTTGTGCGGCCTCCACCGCGGGCCGTCCTGCGGGGTATTGCGTGACGACCTTGCCCTCCACCGCGGCGCGGGTGTGCAGTTTGTAGCGGCGGACCGCCACCCGTGCTCGCGGCCAGCCGTTGGTGTCGATCCACTCCGCGGTGTCGTCGAGGTCGGCCCGACCGTCACGGCGATCCCAGCAGTTAATGATCAGCCGGTAGGGCACACTGCGGGGCTGCAGGAGTCGACGGATTGTGCGGGCAGTGGGGTCGAATGACAGCGGCTCCGGCAGGAGAGGGACCAGCGCGTCGCTGGCCGACTCTAGGGCGGCTGACAGGAGGTGTTCTTGCTCCAAGCTGCCAGGAGCATCGACGAAGACGTGCTGGTATTGCGGTGAGTCCCGCAGCTTCGCCAGCACGCGGGGGTTGTCGTCAGCCTGGGTGAAGTCGAACGGTAGTTCGTGGACTCGGTCTGCCCACCACACACTGGATGCCTGCGGGTCGATGGATACCACGAGCACCGGTGAGTCCGCTCCATCGCCTGTGCCAAGTACATCGGCGACGACGGCCGCGAGGTTGACGGTCAGCGTGGTCTTTCCGACGCCGCCCTTTTGATTGCAGACGACATGTACTTGCGCCATACAGGCGTCCCCTCCGTACGCTTCCCAGCCGCATTGCAGAGGTGGCCGGTACTTCGGATAAGCAGGAGCCACGATGCCAGACTGGCCTGCGTCTTTCTGGCACCGACACGGGTCCGGCACATGGGGTATTACGCCGTAATAGGCCACGCTCACGTGAGGCGGCAACGGTCGGCCACCACCGGGGTAACCGGGGCCGGGGGGGAGACGCCCTCGGCATCGGTCTACTACGCCGTAATAGGTCGGCGCGCCCCCCGCCGGCAGGCCGCACCAACCAGGCGCGTATGTCCCGGCAGGGGCGAGCGACCGCGCGGGTCACTCATGAATGCCTCCCCAGGTGGCGAGCCGAGCGTGCGCCTCGTCGATGCTGAGTCGGTGCTTCGCCTCTCGCTGGGCGTCAACCTTGACCAGTACGTCGGCGATGTCGGCGACCTTCTCCTCGTCGGGCTGTGTGGTGTCGTCGACGATGAGGCCGATCGTGTGCAGGGCTTCGATCTCAGTACGACAGTCACTCATGCGCTACGTTCCCGTGGTCGGTGGCTCACTGGTCTTCGTCTTCGTTGCTGCTGCGGCGGCGGGATCGCCGCGTTGGTGGGGGAGTGGCTCAGTTCTGGCCGCTGCTGTCGAGTTGGGCTTCGGCGCGGTCGGCGCGGCGGCGTTCGTCGCGGGCTTCGCTGGCGGCGGTGTCGCGTTCGCTGCGTAGTTGGGTGACTTGCTGGTCGTAGCTGGCGCGCAGGTCGGTGACGCGTTGCTCGCCGTAGGCGCGGGCTTGTTCGACGTCGCGGTGGGCGGCGTCTCGTTCGGCAGTGGTCGTGGCGAGCTGCCCGCGGGCCTCGCTGAGCTCGTCGCGTACTTCGTCGAGGCGGGTGCGGGCGGTGTCGAGTTGGGTTTCGGCGCGGTCGGCGCGGTCGGTGGCGCTCCGGGCGGTCTGGTCGTGCTCGACGACGGCCTGTTCGGCGGCCTCGGCGCGCTGCGTGGCCTCAGCGGCCGCCTGGTCACTGGCCTGCACCTGTTGGGTGGCGTGAGCGAGGTCGCGTTCGAGGTCGTGGGCGCGGTTCTCCGCCGCCGTGCGGCCGCCTTCGGCGTCGGCCAGCTGCTGCTGTACCTGAGCGAGAGCCTCAGCGTGGCTGCGCTGTTGTTCCTCCATCTGCGTCTGCGTCTCGCCGAGCTGCTGCTCGAGTTCGGCGACCCGCGCCGCGCGGTGCTGCTCGGCTGCAGTGGCCTCCTCGGCGGCCGCGTCGGCCTCGGCGCGCTGCAGTTCGGCGTCGTGCTGGGCCTGCTCGGCGCGAGTCGCGCGAGCACGAGCGGTGGCGACCTGCTCGGCGGCGTCGCTGGTCACCGACTCCAGCTGCGCCTCGACCGCCTCGGGGTCGCTGAGCGTGGATAGCTCGTCGAGCATCGCGCGGAACTGCGCGAGGAAGTGCTCGCCCATCTCGGTGACCTGACCGCGGATCGCCGCGGCGCGCTGCCGCGCGGTGTCGACCGGTCGCTCGTCGACCGGACCCTCGCCGCCGGCCTGCAAGCGAGTCTGCCGCGCCCGCCATGCCGAGGCGCGGTTGTGCTCGGGATCAGCGCAGTACTCCGGCGGCCGCCCCGTGCCGTGGGCGCTCTCCACCGCAGGCCTGGTACAGCCCGGATACCGGCATGTGCGCTGCTCGGTGCTCTGCTCACTCATACCGTCACTCTATCATACGGAAACGGAACGGAAGACGAAACGAAAGATGAAAGGTTGCTCGAGCCGGGTGGCGACCCCCGCTCGGCCCGCTAATGCGACTGGAAGTGGGGGTCTCGCCGATGTAGCGAGAGATCGTCTCGACGGGGGCCCTGTTGCGCCGCGTGGGTAGTCACAGCCATACCGGCCCGTCGGGGATCTGGTCGGTGTCGTCGGGTACGTGCCGGTAGCCGGGGGAGAGCAGTGCGACCTCGAGTGCCTCGTGTGCGTCGTCGTACATGTCGAGGAGGGGATGTGGCGGCCAGTCGGGCTCGGCGCGACGGTCGATGCCGGCCAGCCCGTACCGGTCGTCAGCTTCGAGCGCGCGGAGGGTGGCGTGGTTCATCGCTCGACCTCTTCGCCGTCGAGGGCCCGACGTATCTCCTCGGTGTGGTCGGGCTGGGTTTCGGCGAGCTGCCGGAGCGCTGCGTGCTTGTCGGGTACGCCGTGGCTCCAGGCCATGTATTCGTCGGCCGGCCACGTGTGCGCGCTGTGTGGCCACTGGCTGACCTCGTTGCCGCTAGTGGTGGTCATCTGCGGCACCTCCGTGGGTGTTCTTCGCTCGCCCGTTAGGGCCGGGGCAGGCACCCGCCTGCCCTTCCTGCCGTGGGAGCTCCGCGCGCGGGAATCTGCGGGGAAGCGTGGACGTGCCACAGGTCGGTAACTCTCGCCGCCCGAGCTTGCGAGGGTTGGGTTGAGGCGAGAGTTACGAGCAGTGGTCACAAACCGCGTTTCTCCGTAGGCGCGCGGTGCTAGGCAGGGCGAGCGGAGCGGGGGAGTGGGTCCGCCCGCAGGGTGGTCAGCGATTGTCGCCAGCGCAGACCCGCAGGCAGGCGGAGCGACCGTGCGCGGCTGGAACTGTGGCGAGGTCGTGCCGGGTTGGCTGCTTTGCCGGTGGGGTTTGGTGACGCACAAGGGGATGGGGCGGGCCCTCTGCGGGGTCCGCCCCACCACCGGTGGGCCGCGGGAGGCCCGGTCGGTTACCGCTTGGCGGGTTGCCGGAGGTCGAGCTGTACCTGGTCGGCGGTGACTTCGAGCGTGGCGGCGGCCTCGCCGTCGCGGTTGACGTAGGGGCTGGCGGCGAGCTTGTGCCCGGTCACGGTCACCTTTGCGCCGCGGGCGAGCTGGTCGGTGGCCGCCTCCGCGAGGGTGCCCCAGCAGGTGATCCGCACCGCGGTCGCGGCGCCGTCGACCCATTCGCCGGAGTCCTTGTCGCGGTAGCGGGCGTTGCTCATTACGGTGAAGTGCGCCACGGCCTTGCCGGAAGCAGTGAAGCTCGCGTCCGCGGCGTCGGTCAGGTTCCCGGTGATGGTGATCTGGATGCTCATCGTGTCTCCCCTTGCTGTCGGTGAACCCGCGTGGGGTCCTGGTCTTCGTGTGGACACGGGCAGCACGGCCGAGGACCGGTAGGGAACGCCAAGGGTTTCCGCGGCAAGACTGTTTTCCCGGCCGGTGTAGTGAGACGCCGCAGGCGGCCCGTCCCGGAAAAAGATCTCTGCCGCCCATTGGCGGGCACAGACGGGCGTCGGCACGCTGGCCAGCGGCCACCACGAAGACACCGCAGGAACCCCACCGGTACCGGTCACCGCCCCGGGGCAAGGGAAACACGAGCAACCACCGGCACCTCGCCGATACGCCGACGTTCGCCGCCAGCTCCGGTCCGCGCCGGGCACGGTCCAGCGTCATACGCCGCTCGCTGGGCCAGCACGACGGCGACACCGGCGAGTGGGAAGGGGAGTGGGGTGGCACGCCGCCCCACCGATGTCGGGGCCCAGCGTCGACGGTGCCGCTACGGCCAGGCCGGGTCGCCGGCGTCGCTGAGTGCCTCGGGGAACAACACCCAGAACGCGTCGGCCCAGGCGGTGGCGAGCCAGGCGTCGAACCGCTCGGCGTCGGTCGCGCCGTCGGGTAGCACCAGCCCGTCGTCGTCGAGGGTGTACGGGGCGTCGCCGTCGTCCTCGTCGTAGAAGATGTGCACCGTCATGGTTGAGCTCCCTTGGTGAGTCCTGCGGGTAACCGACACGAGCCTGCCTCGACCGCGACCGGCTGGAAGATCCTGTTTGGCGAGTTGTGGACAACGACAGTGGGCCGGCCGCCCCGGGGGGAGGGGAGCGGCCGGCCCGGCTGCCGGTCAGGGCCGGGTCCGGCGGCCCTTTTCGAACTCGCGGCGCGCGTGTGCCTCGGCGCGGGCGAACGCGTCGTCGACCGGCCCGAAGACCTCGTCGGCGAGGTGCTCGGCCTTGCGCACCGCGTGCCGCAGCGCGTCGAGGGCCTCGCGGTCCTCCAGGTACACCAGCACCTGACCGACCCGCAGCGCGATGTGCGCGGTCCCGGTGCGGCTGGCCACCGCGGCGACGCCCTGGACTCGGCGGTCCTGGTCCCCGCGCAGCCGCGCGGTGACCGCGACCTCACAGGACCCCAAGCGATGCTCTGCTGCAGGCATGACTGCCCCTCCTTCCACCCCCGTCCGGGCCTTCCGGCCGGGGCTGAAAGACCAGGCGGACCGGGGCGAGGGTGGCCGGTCCAGGGTGGCCGCCTGCGGCCATCGCGCAGCGCCGCGAGCGGCAGCGAGCGCACTTGACCGGTCGGGGTCCCCGGCCCGTCAGACTGGGCCAGCCACGGCCACCCCACCCCACCCCAGCCCGGCAGGCGGCAGCTCGGGCCGCCAGGCCCGTCCCCCCGCGTGGAACCGATC
>JBOHBN010000333.1:0-1970 GCA_050698355.1 Streptosporangiales bacterium
CGGGCGGCCATGCCGTCCCAGAACGACGGCGCGTACCAGGCGCCGTGGACGAAGAGGAACGTCGGCTTCGTGTCCATGCGGCCTCCATCGCGTCCGGCAGATGATGTCAGACCCGGATTTTTCAGCCCTGCGGGTAGTGAGCGTCGTGTCGTGATGCGGAAGTGCCCTTGCTGCACGGGAAAATCGTGATGTACAAGGTCCACGATCCCGATGCAGAAGGGCACCCGCGAGGTGAATGCTACCGGCCTGTTGTTCGATGTCGATGATGACGTGCGGGCGCGTCCGAAGGCGCCGGTGCCGGCTCCGGTGGTGACCGCGTCGGAGCAGGATCTGACGCCGGTTGCGGGTGCGGCGCTGTGGGGTCAGTTGCTGGACCGGCTCGACCCGGTCGCCGAGGCGGATCGGCGTGGTCTGCGGCCGATCGGCCCGGGCGGGTACTCCGGCGGGGATTGCTATCGGGCGTTGGTCGAGATGCTGCTGGCTGGCGGGGACTTCTTGTCCGACCGGGCGTTGCTGGCCGACCCGGCGACCCAGCAGCTGCGCGGGAGCAACGCGTTACCGTCGGCGCCGACATTGTGGCGGTTCCTGGCCGGCGCGGACCTCGGTCGGGTCGCCAAGGCGGCCGCGGTCAACAAGGTGATGCTCGCCCGGGCGTGGGCCGCGGGTGCCGCCCCGGCTGGGGAGCGGATCACCATCGACCCCGACGCGACCCGGGTGGCGGTCTATGGGCCGGGCAAACAAGGTTCGGCGTTCTCCCGCACCGGGCAGACCGCGCTGTCCCCGCTGGTCGGCGTGTGTGGCCAGACCGGCGACGTGCTCGCGGTTCGCGCCCGCGGCGGGGCGGCCAACGACGGCCGCGCGATGGCCAGCTTCATCGACGAGTGTGTCACCGCGATCCCGCGCGGCTGCCGGGGCGACTATCGGCTGTGGATCCGGGTCGACTCGGCCGGCTACCAGGCCCCGGTGATCGCCGCCGCCGACCGGCACGACGCGGACTTCACGGTGACCGCCAAGGGGTATGCGAATGTGACCAGCCTGGTGCGTGCGCTGGCATGCGACCCGGCCACGGCCTGGACCCCGGCGCTGGGCCGCGAGACCGGCAAGGGCAGCCAGATCGCCGAGACCGCCGTGCAGCTACTCGGCCGCCAGCTGCGGCTGATCGTGCGCCGCCAACCCAAGAAGGCAGGCGACCAGCTCGCCTTCGATGACCTCGACGGGTGGCGGCTGCACGCGATCATCACCAACATCGACGCCGAGGCCATGCCCGCCGCCGAGGTCGAAGCTCACCACCGGGCCCGCGGCGGCGTGCCCGAACACACCATCGAAGCGCTGAAAAACGACTTCGGCATGATCCACGCCCCAGTCCAACCGTTCGCCGGGAACTGGCTGTACTGGCACGCCTGCGCGCTCGCGCACAACACCATGCTGTGGCTGGCCACCCTCGCCCTACCCGAGTCGTTCGCCCACGCCCGCGGCAAGCGGCTCCGGCTGGCCTTCGTCAACATCGCCGCTCGCCTGGTCCACCACGGCCGGCAGCTGCAGCTGCGTTTCGCCCGCCACTACCGGTGGGCCGGCGCGTTCACCGCCGCGCTGCACCGCCTGCGAGCCCTACCCGCCTTCGGCTGACCGACCCCGAAGACCACAAACTCCACGTCCCTGACCGGCCGAACCGCGATACCACACACCCCGAACCGGCCACCACACGACCAACCCCGCCGATCTCACCATGCCACCGCCGACACCGCCGGGGTAGGCCACCAAAAAAGGGCTCAGCGACACCGTCAGCCAAGAAACGATCATGAAATCAAACCAGCACCATCGCCGGCTGAAAAATCCGGGTCTGATCTGCGACGTGCCGCCGCAGCGGCTGCACTTCGTCGGTGGCACGGTCGGTGGCGGGTTTGGCGGCAAGGTCGACGTCATCGTCGAGCCGATCACCTGCCTGGCGGCGATGCGCACCGGGCGGCCGG
>JBOHBN010000334.1:0-1973 GCA_050698355.1 Streptosporangiales bacterium
TGGGGAGCGACGCGGATCACGCGCCGGCCCACGGCGTCGCTCTTCCTAGAGCCGTGGCCCGCCCGGTGCTCGGTGCGTCCCGAGCGGGTGGTGCGATGCTACCGCCGCCGTGCGGAGTATGGGTGACACGCGCGCCCTCGCGCATCCGCGACGACGGTCAGTCGATCATGTAGGACGTCAAACGAGTCCGCTCGACAAGCTGAATTGGCCGCGCACCGGTGATGTCGCGTACGGTGCTCCGGTGGGGCACATTACGGTTCCGTACCATTTGAACGAGCTGATCGAGCCGTTCCCCGTTCCGGTGCCGGGCGGGCTGGCGGTCAAGGGGCCGCAGCCCTCGACGGCCTCGTGGGAGGCTTTCGCGCCGCTGTACACCAGTACGGCCCAGATCGTGTTCGGCACGGAGGACGCGGTCGTCTGGTCCGGCGACTGCTGCGTCACGCTGCCGGTGGTCGCAGGGCTGCAGCGCCGCGGCATCGACCCGGCGGTCGTGTGGATCGACGCGCACGGGGACTTCAACACGCCGCAGACCACGGTGTCGGGCTACCTCGGCGGCATGCCGCTCGCGGTCCTCACCCAGCGCGGCGAGGTCGACCTGCCCATGCACATCGGTATGCGCGCCGTGCCCGACCAGCGCGTAATCCTCTCCGGCACCCGCGACATCGACGAACGCGAGGGTGAACTGCTCGACCAGTCCCAGGTCCGCCGGCTGCCGCTCGACGAGCTGAGCCCGGACGTCCTGCCGTCGGGCTCGGTCTACCTGCACGTCGACCTGGACGTCCTAGATCCCGCACTGCTTCCCGGGCTGCGCTACCCGGCACCCGGCGGGGTGTCGGTCGAGGAGCTCGCGGCGGCCGTAGAGCAGGTGACCAGCAGCACCCGTGTCGTGGCGGTCAGCCTGGCGATCACGGTCGATCCGGCCAAGCACGACGCGGAGCGTACGAAGGCCGCCTCGGACGCGATGATGCAGGCGCTGAAGCGCGGCGGTTTCCAGCCGTGAGCGTTGACGACACCTGACAACCCCGCCGACCAGGCGGATCGGGTACGCCAGGAGCTGGGCCTGCGGGAGGCACTCACCTGGGTACGGGGACTCGCCACGCTCGGCCCGCCACCGGACCCGATCGCCCTCCCCGCACCCGACGAGGCAGCCCGGCAGCTTGTCCGAATGGCGGTGCCGGAGCCGGACATCGAGCGCATCGTCGGCGCCCTGCCGGACCGGGGAAGCCAGCCGGCACTGTGGTGGCTGCTCGAACGCGAGCACCACCGGATCGTCCGCGACATGGGCGGGTACGTCCCCATGCCCGGCGGGCCCACGCTGCCGTACGGGCTCGGCGACACGGCCAGGTACTTCTACGTGTACGTCTTTCTCGCCACCGTGCCGGCGGTCCGCCGCTTCCAGGAATCCCGCGGGATACCCGAGGACGTCGCGTGGGCGACGTTCACCGACCTCGGCGAGAAGGTCGCGATCCACCGCCGCAAGTACGGGGACGGCGGGATGGCGACACAGTTCTGGTTCCTGCTCCACCTGCGCGGGGTGATCTACGCGCTCGGGCGGTTGCAGTTCAACCTGCAGCGCAGGAGCGACCCGCAAGGACCCCTGCACGCCGAGCAGCCCGTACTCGGCACGCACATCCCCGAGCTGGGCGGGCCGATCACACCGGCTGCCTGCGACGACTCGCTGACCCGCGCCCGGCCCTTCTTCGACCGGCACTTCCCCGAGCACGGCGCCCGCGTCGCGGTGTGCACGTCGTGGCTACTCGACCCGCAGCTCGCCGACTACCTGCCCGAGACGTCCAACATCGTCTCGTTCATGCGCCGGTGGAGCCTGCTGGACGAGGAGCCGGAGCCCGGCGACCGGTCCGTGCTGGAGTTCGTGTTCCGGCGCACCGACCAGCCCATCGACCAGCTGCCGCAGAGCAGCACGCTGGAACGGGCGGTGGTGGCGCACCTGCGCGCCGGGAGGCACTGGCGCG
>JBOHBN010000335.1:0-1552 GCA_050698355.1 Streptosporangiales bacterium
GGAACCACCTGCTGCGCCTTGGCGATCACGTGGATGTCGTCGCTCGGTTTGGCCGCCTTGACGTACTCCGGTGAGGAGGCCATCGCATCGATCCGGCCGGCGACGAGCGCCTTGAAACGCTCGGGGCTGCTGCCGGCGGAGGTCACCTCGACGCTCTTCGGGTCGAGACCCTTCTGCGTGAGCACCGCACGCGCGAAGGTGTCGGGCAGGGAACCGGGAGACGAGGTCCCGATCGTCTTGCCCTTGAGGTCGGCGACGGACGCGATGCTCTTCTTCGCGTACAGGTAGTACGTGAGGCTCGGCAGCGTCGAGCCGATGATCTTCAGGTCGGAGCCGCGGGCCACCGCGTCGTACACCGGGTCGGGCGAGACCTCCACCGAGTCGACCGCTCCGGAGACCACGGCGCGAACCAGGTCCACGCTCCCGTTGAACTGCTTGATCTCGACGTTGACGCCCTGCTTCTTGTAGTAGCCCTTCTCCTGCGCCATCAGGATGAAACCGCCGTCGGCCTTCGCCGTGACGATCGCGTGCACCCAGGTCTCGCCGGAGCCACCAGAGCCTCCCTGCTGGCTGCCACCATCGCCGCCACCCGAACCGCAGGCGGCGAGTACTGGTGCGGCGATGACGGCCGCGGCGATCATGCGGAGGGTACGGCGCCGGCTCATGGGGCTCACCTGGCTTCGGTCGGTTGCAGTACCGGGAACTCGGTCGCGAACAGGTCCGTGGGCAGCCCACCCATGTGGTCCAGGGTTTCCTGCAACGAGACCACGTCCGCGTACTTCTGGGCCATGTCGAACAGGCCGATGTGGTGCGAGGCCTGGCCGCGGTCGAAGGTGCACTCCTCGACGATCGAGACGCGGTAGTTGTAGGAGAAGGCGTCGACGACGGTGGCGCGGACGCAACCGCTCGTCGTGGTGCCGCACACGATGAGTGAGTCGGCCCGAAGCGCCGTCAGGTGCGCGGGCAGCAGCGTGCCGAAGAACCCGCTCGGTTTCGCCTTCGCCACGACCAGGTCGCGCGCCTCGGGTGCGATCGGCTCGACCACCGTGTTGCCGATCCGCCGCCTACGCTCGGCGTCGGCGTCCGCTGCAGCCTCGCCGAACCGCGCGTTCTTGTCCGCCCAGCGCCCGGCGTCGAACCCGTCCTGCCGGTAGTCCATGCCGGTCGTGTAGAGAACCGGGACGCCCGCGCCGTGGGCGGCGTCGACGAGCGTGCGGATGTGGCCTATCGCCTCCCACGCCTCCTCGCCGCAGCTGTTGCGCCACCGGCTGACCGACTGCAGGACGGGCTCGGGCCGGTCACCGCAGAAGTTGTACGTGACGTCGACGACCACGAGCACGGGTCGGGTACCGAAACCGGCTCGCGGCCCCAGACCGGCCGCGGCGAACACCTCGCGGTCGCGGTCGGTGAGGAAGTCGTTCCAGGACAGGCCTGTCATAGATGGCCATCATATGGTCATACAATCAGTCGAACAAGGCCCCTTTTCTCAACGGGCCGGCCGGCGTCGCAGCCAGGCAGCCGGCTCAGCCGTCAGGAGGACGCCGACGATGGC
>JBOHBN010000336.1:0-1075 GCA_050698355.1 Streptosporangiales bacterium
GCTGAGGCCGTCGGCGAGCAGCGCGTTCGCGCGCGCCTCGATCCAGGAGGTGGCGTCGGTATCAGCGGGCCCGCCGTGCGGCGGGTTGTACTTGAAACCGCCGTCGGTCGGCGGGTTGTGCGACGGGGTCACCACCACGCCGTCGGCGAGGTCGGACGTACGGCCGTCGTTGTGTCGCAGCACGGCGTGTGACAGGGCGGGTGTGGGGGTGTAGCCGTCCCTGCTGTCCACGAGCACCGTGACGCCGTTCGCCGCGAACACCTCGAGCGCGGACGTCCAGGCGGGCTCGCTCAGCGCGTGCGTGTCGCGGGCCAGGAACAGCGGTCCCGCGGTGCCCTGCTCCGCGCGGTACTCGCAGATCGCCTGGCTCGTCGCAACGATGTGGTCTTCGTTGAAGCTGAGCGCGTACGACGATCCGCGGTGGCCCGACGTGCCGAACGCGACGCGCTGCTCGGGCACGTTGGGATCGGGATGCTCGGCGTAGTAGGCGGTGACGAGCCGCGCGACGTCGACCAGGTCGCCTGGCTGCGCCGGCTGGCCAGCGCGCTGATCCGAAGCCATGCGCCAACGGTACGCGAGGCCCGGGGCGGCGAGCTCGACGGTTTCCTGGTGTGATGGGCGCGTGGAAGGCTTCGATGACGTACTCGCCGCGAACGCCGGCTACACGGCTCCAGACGTCCCGGGCCGGGCCGCCCGCGGCCTTGCCGTGGTCACCTGCATGGACGCGCGTATCGACGTGCTGGCGATGCTCGGGTTACGGTCAGGTGACGCGAAGGTGCTCCGTAACGCGGGTGCGCGCGTCACCGACGACGTGCTCTCAGCACTCGTCCTCGCGGCGCACCTATTGGGAGTGACCCGGGTGCTGATCGTCGCGCACACCGACTGCCGGATGACCAAGGCGACCGACGGCGAGCTGCACGCGGAGATGCTCGCCCGCGGGTTCGATACCAGGAGTTTGGACTTCCACACGATCGAGAACCAGGCCGAGACGCTGGCACGTGACGTGCAAAAGGTGCGCAGCTCGCCGTACCTGCCGGCAGAGCTGGCGGTGGCCGGTGGCCGCTACGACGTGGCC
>JBOHBN010000337.1:0-1250 GCA_050698355.1 Streptosporangiales bacterium
AGTCGCAGCGCGACGTGTGCCCGAGCTCGTCCCAACCGGCGCCGCCGCGGTGTCGCACTACGACGTGCATCAGTTCGTGCAGCGCGATGACCGTCGACTCTCGCGGGGTGTAGCGCCACTTGTCGAGGTTGAACGTCACGTCCCACCAGTCGCCGCTCCGGTCACGGTGGGTCAGCGCCGACCAGGTCGTGGCGCCCTTCCTCGCGTCGACGACGATCACCTCAGTCGTGCCGTCCGCGCAACCGTGCTCGACGGTGCGGTACCGGACATCGACCTGCGGCGCGGCGTCCAGCAACTCGGCGCCCCGCTTCACCGCGTTCTCGTGGGTCGACGCGAGCACGCACATACGCATCGCCGGGGCGACCGCGGCATGGGTGGCGGGACCACCGACGACGACCGTGGCGAGCGACGCGACCACGACGGCCAGTAGGACAGCCGCGCGACGCACCGTTGGGACGCTCATCAAGTACCCTTCCCCCCTATGTTTCTGGGGGGCGCCCCCGCATCCTGAGTAGTGGGGTGCGGGGGCGCCCTTTGTTGTCTTCTCTAGTTGACTGCCGCGCAGACGACGTACGGCTGCACGTTCGTGGCCTGGTCAGTGCTGACCTTGACCTGCCAGCCGTCGGCCGCCCAGCGGCCCGCTTCGTCACCGTCGGTGCCGGACGGCACTACCTCATGGACTCCGCTCGGCTGCGACGCGTGCAGCGTGACGTGCGCTCCACCCGACGCACCACCGGCGATAGCTACCTCGCCGTGGCTGGCGCAGGCCGTCTTGATCGTCACGACATTGTCGGCGGGAGAGACGGTGACCCTGTCGGCGGTGCGGCCGACGACCTCGTACCCGGAGACGCCATCCGCACCCGGGTCGCCCTTGGCGCCCTTCAACGAATCCTTCGCGCCGTCGGACAGGTCATCGGAGCCGACGGTGCCCTGCTTGATCTCACCGGCCGTGTCGCCAGCCGAACCGGACACGCCGTTCTGGCCGATGTCGATCTCCCCGATGGACTGGTGCGCGATCTCGTCCTGGCCCTGGCGGGTGCCACTGACGCCAGCCTTGCCGATGTCGACCTGCTTCAGCGGGTAGTTGCGGATCTGGCTGCCGTGGTCCGCGGCGCCCGCCGACCCGGCCGACGCGAGCGCGCCACCCGCGACCAGAGCGGTCGCACCGATCAAGATCGGCAGCTTCGTGCGTACTGCTGTTAGCGTGTTCATACGGTTCCCTTTCTTGGGGGTCGAGAGGGGCACTCGAT
>JBOHBN010000338.1:0-3330 GCA_050698355.1 Streptosporangiales bacterium
GTTGAGCTATAGCTCAACCACGCACTGACAACTCGTACGCCCCGGGGCGACCGGCGAGATGCGCCCTGCGGCTGACGACACCCCGTATCCCAGCGCCTAGCGTTGTGTACGCATCGGGCTGAAGGGATTCGAGGATGGAGCTGTCGCGCAGGGATGCGCTCAAGCTGGGCCTGGCTGGGGGAGCCGGGTTGTTGTTGCCGGCCGGGCTCTCCGGGTGCTCCAGCGGGTTGTTCGCGGGCAACGACACGGCCGAGGGCAGCGCTGGTGCGGTGTTGAAGAGCAAGGCGAAGCTGCCGAAGCCGTTCACCACGCCGCTGCCGGTGCCGCCGGTTCTGAAGCCGGTTCGCAGCGACAGCTCGACCGACTACTACGAGATCACGCAGAAGGTCGGCAAGGCCGACATCCTCCCCGGCGGCAAGACGGAGGTCTGGGGCTACAACGGGACCTTTCCCGGGCCGACGATCGAGTCGCGGCGTGGCAGGAAGACGGTCGTGCGGCACCGCAACGAGCTGGACGTACCCACCGTCGTGCACCTGCACGGCGGCAAGAACCCGCACCAGTTCGACGGGTACCCCACCGATCTGATCACCCCCGTCGGCGGCTGGTCGGGCCCCACACACGGGGGCGAGCTGCACCAGGGCCACAAGACGTACGAGTACCCGGTCGACCAGCCGCCGACCACGCTCTGGTACCACGACCACCGGATGGACTTCACCGGCCCGCAGGTCTACTACGGCCTCGCCGGCTTCCACCTCATCCGCGACGACGAGGAGGAGTCACTCGACCTGCCGCACGGCGAGCGCGACATCCCGTTGATGATCGTCGACCGCGCGTTCGCCGGGGACGGCTCGTTCCACTACCCGGCCCTTGACCCCTCCCTCAAGAAGCCGGGTGTCAAGGACGACTACATGAGCGGGGTTCTCGGCGACTGCATCCTCGTCAACGGCGCACCGTGGCCGGTGCTCGAGGTGACGAACACCCGTTACCGGTTCCGCATCCTGAACGCCTCGAATGCCCGCCGCTACCGGCTGGCGCTCGACCCCGCGCCCGCCGAGGGCAGCCCGTTCGTCCAGGTCGGCAGCGACCAGGGCCTGCTGCCGGCGCCAGTACGACACGAGAAGATCGAGGTCGCCCAGGCGGAACGGTTCGACGTCGTCATCGACTTCTCCGGATACTCGGTCGGCGACAAGGTGACGCTGGTCAACGAGCGCGGGGACAGCGGCACCGCCAACGTGATGCGGTTCGTCGTCGCGCGCAAGGGCAAGGAGGACAGCAGGATCCCGTCCAAGCTGGTCGACTTCCGGCCGCTGTCGAGGTCCGACGCGACCGTCCACCGGGAGTTCACGTTCAAGCGCGGCGGTGCGGAGCGAAACGGCGTCACGCTGTGGACGGTGAACGGCAAGCCGTTCGACCCGGACCGGATGGATGCCAAGCCGGAGCTGGGTGCGGTGGAGCTGTGGAAGGTCCGCTCCCTCAACGTCGAGCACCCGATCCACATCCACCTCGTACGGTTCCAGATCCTGAGCAAGGGCGGCAGTGAGCCCAGCGAGTACGACAAGGGCTGGAAGGACACTGTCAACATGGACAGCGGCGGCTCGGCGGAGCTGCTGATGCGGTTCGACGGCTATCGCGGCAAGTACGTGTTCCACTGCCACAACCTGGAGCACGAGGACATGATGATGATGGCGAACTTCAAGGTCCGCTGACGGGCCGAGGTGCGGCCCGCTACGTCCGGTCGAGGCCGCCGACCGTTGCGATCGGGCCGCACTGGGCACAGACCCAGGACGGGTCCTCGCCGAGCGGCGGCTCGACCACCAGTGGCTCCTCGGCGTGCATGGGGCAGCACGGCCACCTGCCGACCCGCTCCAGCAGGCCGTCGACGACGTCCTGGGCGACCAGCGCTGTCGCGTACGGCGCGCCGGCCGGCCACTCGCCGACCCACCAGCGACGGTCCGACACCGCGTGGTCGAGCAGGGAGACCGTGCCCGGGTCGGTATGGCCGGTCGCGGTCAGATCGTGCAGCACGGCCGCTCGCGCGGTGTGCAGGGCCCGTTCCGCTGGCGGCGGCTCGGGCAGGCTCGTCATGGCGCGGTCAGAGCTCCTCGCCTGCGAGCACGGCGTCCGCGTCCACGATCCGGTACGCGTAGCCCTGCTCGGTGAGGAACCGCTGCCTGTGCTGGGCGTAGTCCTGGTCGACGGTGTCGCGGGCCGTGACCGAGTAGAACCGCGCGCCGCCACCGCCCGCCTTGGGCCGTAGCACCCGGCCGAGGCGCTGCGCCTCCTCCTGGCGGGACCCGAACGTCCCCGACACCTGCACGGCGACCGCGGCTTCGGGCAGGTCGATGGAGAAGTTCGCGACCTTGGACACCACCAGCAACGAGATCTCCCCGGTGCGGAACGACTGGAACAGCCGCTCCCGCTCCTTCACCGTGGTCTCGCCCTTGATGACCGGTGCGGAAAGCCGCGCGCCGAGGTCGTCCAGCTGGTCGAGGTACTGCCCGATCACCAGCGTGGGCTCTCCCTCGTGCCGCCCGACCACGCTCTCCACGACGCGGGCCTTGGTGTCGGTCGTCGAGCAGAGGCGGTACCGGTCCTCCGGTTCCGCGGTCGCGTACGTCAGCCGCTCCGCGTCGGTGAGCGTGACCCGCACCTCGATGCAGTCGGCCGGTGCGATCCACCCCTGCGTCTCGATGTCACGCCAAGGCGCGTCATACCGCTTCGGCCCGATCAGGCTGAACACGTCGCCCTCCCGGCCGTCCTCGCGGACCAGCGTCGCGGTGAGCCCGAGGCGCCTGCGGGCCTGCAGGTCGGCGGTCATCCGGAAGATCGGAGCGGGCAGCAGGTGCACCTCGTCGTACACGACCAGGCCCCAGTCGCGCGCCTCGAACAGCTCCAGATGGGTGTAGACGCCCTTCCTGCGCGTCACCATCACCTGGTACGTCGCGATCGTGACCGGCCGGATGTCCTTGCGCTGCCCGGAGTACTCGCCGATCTCGTCCTCGGTCAGCGAGGTGCGGTTGAGCAGCTCCGTACGCCACTGGTGCGCGGCGACGGTGTTGGTCACCAGGATCAGCGTCGTCGCCTGCGCCTTGGCCATAGCCGCGATGCCGACGAGGGTCTTGCCGGCCCCGCACGGCAGCACGACCACCCCGGAGCCGCCGTGCCAGAACCCGTCGGCGGCTTCGAGCTGGTACGGGCGCAGCTCCCAGTCGTCGTCATGCAGGTCGATCGAGTGCTGCTCGCCGTCGACGTAGCCGGCGGCGTCCTCGGCCGGCCAGCCCAGCTTCAGCAGCGCCTGCTTGAGGAAACCGCGCTGGCTCGGGTGGACGA
>JBOHBN010000339.1:0-20799 GCA_050698355.1 Streptosporangiales bacterium
AGATCTACGACTTCCTCAACCAGTACGTGATCGGGCAGGAAGAGGCCAAGAAGGCGCTCTCCGTCGCGGTGTACAACCACTACAAGCGCATCCAGGCGGGCAACGAGGCCAAGCCCAAGGACGAGTCGGTCGAGATCGCCAAGTCCAACATCTTGATGCTCGGGCCGACCGGTTCCGGCAAGACCTTCCTCGCCCAGACGCTCGCGCGGATGCTGAACGTCCCGTTCGCAATCGCCGACGCGACCGCCCTCACCGAGGCGGGCTACGTCGGCGAGGACGTCGAGAACATCCTGCTCAAGCTCATCCAGGCCGCCGACTACGACGTCAAGAAGGCCGAGACGGGCATCATCTACATCGACGAGATCGACAAGGTCGCGCGCAAGTCGGAGAACCCGTCGATCACCCGAGACGTCTCCGGCGAGGGCGTCCAGCAGGCGCTGCTGAAGATCCTGGAGGGCACCACCGCCTCCGTACCGCCGCAGGGCGGCCGCAAGCACCCGCACCAGGAGTTCATTCAGATCGACACGACGAACGTGCTGTTCATCTGCGGCGGCGCGTTCTCCGGCCTCGAACAGATCATCGAGTCGAGGGCGGGCCACCACAGCATCGGTTTCTCCGCCGTCGTGCACTCCAAGGACGACGACGCCGACCTCGGCGAGATGTTCGGCCAGGTCATGCCCGAGGACCTGCTGAAGTTCGGGATGATCCCCGAGTTCGTCGGTCGGCTCCCCGTACTCACCAACGTGCACACCCTCGACAGGGAGGCGCTCAGCCAGATCCTCACCGAGCCGCGCAACGCGCTGGTCAAGCAGTACCACCGGCTGATGGAGTTCGACAACGTCGAGCTGGAGTTCGCACCGGACGCGGTCGATGCCATCGCCGAGCAGGCGCTGATCCGCGGCACCGGCGCCCGCGGGCTCCGGGCCATCCTCGAGGAGGTCCTGCTCGCGGTGATGTACGAGGTGCCCAGCCGCAAGGACGTCGCGCGCGTCGTCATCACCCGCGACGTCGTGCTCGCAGGCGTCAACCCGACCCTCGTACCTCGCGAGGTCGCCTCGCAGCGTCGCGAGCGCCGCGAGAAGTCCGCCTGACCCGACGCCCGAACCCAGGTGTGTGCAGGAACCGCTACGTCCGGGCTGGGCTGGTCAACAGCGGCTCGCCGAGCTGCTGGACCTCGGTGAGCAGGTCCGCAGGGGAGGCGAGGTAGCCCGCCTCGCGGGCGTCGGCGTACGCGTCCACGCCGAGCGCGGTGCGGCACCGGGCCAGCGCCGTGTTCCGGTCGGCCGCCTCCACCGATGGCCGCCGGGCGCCGGTGTCGCTCCGCACCCGATCGGCGGCGCCGACGAGCCTGGCGGCGAGTGCCGGGCGCGTCTCGACGATCGTCTCGGCGAGCCCTTCGTACACGCTCGCGATGCGCCAGGAGTCGCCGAGGTGCTGGTGCCGCTCCAGGCTCTCCGCGAGCATGCCCCAGGCCTGCTCGATACGGCCCTGGCACCGTGCGGCGTTGCCGAGCTGGTCGAGCGACCATGCGATGCCCTCCAGGAAGCCGGTGTCATGGGACCGGTTCATGCTCTCCCACAGCAGGGTCGCGGCAGCGTCGTGCAGCCCCCGGCACCGGGCGGCCGCCCCGAGGCTGATCAGGGCCCAGACGGTCCCCTCCCCGTCCCCGAGGCGGCGGAACGCGCGCAGCGCCTCGGTGCACAGGCGACCGGCGCGGCGGAAGTCGCCGGTGAGCCACGCCAGGAAGCCCAGGTAGTTGAGCGACTCGGCGACTCGCGTCTCCTCACCGAGCTCCTTCCACAGCGTCAGGCTCTGCTCGTGCAGGCGGACCGCGTCCTCGTACCTGCCCGTCTCCCTCGCGATGCTGCCGAGCCGTTGCAGGGCGTCGGCGACACCGCGGTGGTCGGGAACCTGCTCGTACAGGTCGAGCGCGGCCTCGATCCGGGAGCTGGCGATGCCGTACTCGCACTGCAGGAAGGCGAGCGCTCCGGCGCCGAGCAGGGCCTTCGCGCGGGCGAGTGACTCGGCGTGCTCGCCGCGCGCGAGGGCGCCCGCCAACCAGGCGCGGCCCTCGGTGTACCGGCCGCGCAGGTAGCAGAAGCGCCAGAGCGCGCCGGCGAGCCGCAGGCCGGTCGCGGCGTCCTGCGCGGCGGCCCAGTCGAGGGCTGCGCGGAGGTTGTCGATCTCCGCGTCCAGCCGGTCCAGCCAGGTGACCTGGTCGGGTCCGTACAGGCCGGGCTCCGCCCGCTCGGCCAGCTGCAGGAAGTACGCGGTGTGGGCGGCCTCGGCTGCGGTGTGCTCGCCGCTCGCATGGAGCTTGCCGTACGCGTAGCGGCGAATGGTGTACAGCAGGAGGTACCTGACCTCGCCGCCGTGCTCGCGGGTGGAGACGAGGGACTTGTCCACCAGGGAGCTGACGAGAGCGAGCGCGGCGGGCCCGCTGCCCGCGTCGAGACCCACCGCTGCGGCGGCCGGCAGCGTCCAGCCGCCCGCGAACACCGACAGCCGGCGGAGCATCCGTTGCTCGTCGGGCAGGAGCAGGTCGTAGCTCCAGCCCATTGTCGCCGGCAGCGTCTGCTGCCGCGGTGCGCTCGTACGAGACGCGGGGAGCGCGAGCGAGTCGCCGAGCCCCGTGGCGATCTGCTGGACGGTCAGCACGTTCGCCCGGGCCGCCGCGAGCTCCAGCGCGAGCGGTATCCCGTCCAGCTCCCGGCAGATCTCGGCTACGACGGGAGCATCGCGCTCGCCGACCTCGAACTCGGGAACGAGCGACCGCGCGCGCTGGACGAACAGGTGGACGGCGTCGGACCCGGCGAGCCGGTCGGTCGGGTCGTCGGTCGCTGGCACCTGCAGCGGAGGTACGGGACGTACGACCTCGCCGGGTAGGCGCAGCCGCTCGCGGCTCGTCGCCAACACCCGTACCCCGGCGCAGGAGAGTAGGCGCTCGATGAGCGCCGCACAGTCGGTGATCACGTGCTCGCAGTTGTCGAAGAGGAGTAGCAGGTCGCGGCCGGCGAGCCGGCCGAGCAGCAGGTCGGCGAGGGCCCGCCCGGTGACCTCCCGTTCGCCCAGCGCCGCGGTGACGGCACCGGGCACCATCGCCGGATCGCTGATCGACGCGAGCGGCACCCAGCACGCGCCGGCGGTGAAGGCGCCGGCCAACTCCGCCGCGACGGCGAGTGCCAGCTGCGTCTTCCCGACTCCGCCGGGGCCGGTCAGCGTGACCAGCCGGGCATCGCCGGACCCCAACAGGCTGCTGATCGCGTGCAGGTGAACTTCCCTGCCGACCAGCGGTCCGAACGGTGCCGGCGGCCGCGCTACCTGGACGACCCCGTCGCCGGGCTGACCGCCGGCCGCATCGACGAGTGCGACGCGCCGCGGCTCGTCCAGCTGGAGGGAGTCGGCCAGTACGCGCAGAGTGAAGGCGCGCGGTCGGCGCCTGCGGCCGCGTTCGAGCGCGGCGATGGCGTCGACGCTCAGCCCGGACCGCTCGCCGAGCGCCTGCTGGGACAGTCCCGCTGCGAGCCGGAAACGGCGCAGCAACTCGCCGAACCGCACGCCCGCGTCACCGGTCATCACGCCCGGCCCCTCACCCCCCGGACCCGCCAGTAGCAGGAAGGTACGCCGCCCGGGCCGGCGTTGTCAGGGCTCTGTCCGGGTGCGGTACGGGCCGTGTCGGTTCCGTAGCAGGCAGTCCGGGCGGACGCTGGCGCCGGCAGGTCCACGTGCTGCCTCGGCACCGAAAGAGGAACGGTATGGCCGGCGCTATCGAGGCTCGGAAGGCTCGGCTGCATCGCCGACTCCAGGGACGCGGCCGGGGTCGTGGCCGGTGGTGCGCGGCCGGCCACGGCTTACTGGTTCGACGCAGACTCGCGGGCGCCGCACTGGTCGATCATTTCCGGCGACATCTCCGGGTTGCTCTCCCGCGAATTGTCAGGGCACTGTCCGGGTACGGTACGGGCGCTGTCGGTGTCCGGGAACATGTCCCGAGCCCATCCTGACCGCGACGGCTACGTCGTGGCCACGGGAGGGACCATCATGACCGGAACCATCGAATCCGCGGCGCCGCTGGAACCGCGCACAGGAGAGCTGCTCGCGCCCGGCGACCCCGGCTACGACGAGGCGCGTTCGGTGTGGAACGGCGCCTTCGACCGGCGCCCGGCGACGATCGCTCGCTGCCGCTCCGACGCCGACGTCGCCGCGGCGATCGCGCTGGCCAGGGAACGTGACCTGGAGATCGCCGTACGCGGCGGTGGCCACTCGTTCTCGGGTGCGAGCATCTGTGACGGCGGGTTGATGATCGACCTCAGCCCCATGCGCGACGTGTCGGTCGACGCGGTGGCCAGGCGCGCGGTGTGCGGCGGCGGCGCATCCTGGGCCGACGTCGACGCGGCCACCCAGGCCCACGGGCTCGCGACGACCGGCGGCATCATCAGTCACACCGGCATCGGGGGCCTGACCCTGGGCGGGGGGATGGGCTGGCTGACCCGCCAGTTCGGCCTGACCATCGACAACCTCGCCTCCGCGCGCGTCGTGACCGCCGACGGCCGGGTGCTGCGCGCGGCCGAGGACGAGAACGCCGAGCTCTTCTGGGGCTTGCGCGGTGGCGGCGGCAACTTCGGTGTCGTAACGAGCTTCGAGTACCGCCTGCACGAGGTCGGGCCGACGGTCCATGTCGGCCTGCTGTTCTGGGACACCGACAAGGGCGTCGACATGCTGCGCCTCTGCCGCGAGTACCTGCCAACTCTGCCCAGGGAGTCCGGTTGCTTCATGGCGCTCGGGCTCACCGCGCCGCCCCTGCCGTTCGTGCCGGACCAGCACCGAGGCGTCGTCGGACACGCGCTGCTCGTGGCCGGGTTCGGCTCCGCGGAGGAGCACGGGCGGCTGCTCGAGCCGGTGCGCGCGGTGCTCCCGCCGCTGTTCGAGGTCGTCACGCCGATGCCGTACACCGGGCTGCAGCAGCTCGTCGACGACAGCGCGCCGTGGGGGGTCCGCTCGTACGACAAGTCGCTGTACCTCGACGACCTCAGCGACGAGGTGATCGCGCTGCTCGCCGAGGGGATGCCGCTGAAGAACTCGCCTATGTCGTTCGGGCCGGTCTTCTGGCTGGACGGCGCGTACACCGACGTCGCCGACGACGCGACGGCGTTCGGTGGCCGGCGCGCGCCCTGCTACGCGGTGGAGATGGCGGCGGTCGCACCGACCGACGACCTGCTGGAGGCGGACACCGCCTGGTCACGCGGCCTCTGGGAGCGGCTCCGCCCGCATGCGCGGGGCTCGGGGAGCTACGTGAACTTCATGGGGGAGTACGAGCGAGACCGGGTCCGCAGCGCGTACGGCGCCGCCAAGTACGAGCGCCTGGCGCGGCTGAAGGCCGAGTACGACCCGGAGAACATGTTGCACCGCAACGCCAACATCGAGCCGGCCACGCCGGCGTTCCGAGAGGGGTAGTTCGCAATGGCAGTGAACGAAGACAAGCTGATGGAGCTCATCCACCGCTTCGTGGGCGATCTTGGCGCCACCGCGGCGGCCGCGAACGTGGTTATCGGCGGCCGCCTCGGCCTGTACCGGCAGCTGGCGAAGGGGGCAGTGCACCCTGAACAGCTCGCCGAGGCGACCGGCACAGACGCCCGCTACGTCACCGAGTGGTTGCGCGGCCAGGCGGCGGGCGGGTACGTCACGTACGACCCGGCGACCGAGGAGTACTCGCTGACCGAGGAGCAGGCCGCGATCGTGGCCGACCCTGACGGTGCGGTGTACGCGCCGGGTGCCTTCATGCTCGCCCTGGCGGCACTCCGCGCCGAGCCCCGCATCACCGAGGCGTTCCGCACCGGCGCGGGCATGGGCTGGCACGAGCACCACCCGGACCTGTTCGTCGGCACCGAGCAGTTCTTCCGCCCGGGGTACGCGGCGAACCTCGCGTCGAGCTGGATACCGGCGATGGACGGCGTGGAGGAGAAGCTCACCGCCGGCGCGCGCGTCGCCGACATCGGTTGTGGCCTGGGCGCGTCCACGGTGCTGATGGCGCAGACGTACCCCAAGTCACACTTCGTCGGCTCGGACTACCACGAGGAGTCGATCGAGCTCGCCCGCAAGCGAGCGGCGGACGCCGGGGTGGCCGACCGCGTGGTGTTCGAGGTGGCGTCCGCGCAGTCGTTCGGTGGCACTGGGTACGACCTCGTCGCGACCTTCGACGCCCTGCACGACATGGGCGACCCGTTGAGCGCCGCCAGGCACGTACGCGAGGTGCTCGCTCCGGACGGGACGTGGTTGCTGGTCGAGCCGATGGCAGGCGACACGGTCGAGGAGAACCTGAACCCGGTCGGGCGCGTGTACTACAACGCGTCGACGCTCCTCTGCCTGCCGAACGCGAAGAGCCAGGAAGGCGGGTACGCGTTGGGCGCGCAGGCCGGGCCGGCCGCCATACGCGAGCTCACCACCCTCGCGGGGCTCACCAGGTTCCGGCAGGCGGCGGAGACGCCCTTCAACCGGGTGTACGAGGTTCGCCCCTGACCGGGGGCGGGTAGCGAACGGGAGGCAAGCGATGTACGACTGCCCCGCATGCGGGCTCCCGGCCGAGGTGAACTACGCGCGCATAGCCCGCAGCACCGACGGCCCGATGGAGCACGTGCACATCCAGTGCCCACGCAGGCACTGGTACCTGCTCCCGGTGGCGTGGCTACCGCCAGCTCCGGCAGACAGCGCGGAGGCGGTCGCCGCCCGGCAGCCGTACGCGCAGCCCTCCTAGGAACGGGGGACCGTTCGCGGCGGGCAGTCTTCGAAGGACCGTAGACTGCCCGCCGTGACTGTATTGCCCGGCGACCTCTGCCGCTCCGCTCCTCGCTCGCTGGCGCTCGCTGCGATGCTCGCTTTGGAGCCCGCCTCGTGACTCAACCCGCCGAGACGACTACGTCTGTCGCGCTCCCGCCCCAGTACGCTCCCGCCGACGTCGAGTCGCGGCTGTACGAGCGGTGGGCGGACGCCGGCCTGTTCACCGCGGACGCGGACAGCGACCGGCCGCCGTACACGATCGTCATACCGCCGCCGAACGTCACCGGTTCGCTCCACCTGGGCCACGCCTTCCAGCACACGCTGATGGATGCGCTCACCAGACGGAGGCGGATGCAGGGCTACGAGGCGCTGTGGCTGCCCGGCATGGATCACGCCGGCATCGCCACCCAGACCCTGGTGGAGCGGCAGCTGGCCGAGGAGGGCATCAGCCGCTACGACCTGGGCCGCGAGGATTTCGTCGCGCGCGTCTGGCAGTGGAAGGAGCGCTACGGCGGGCAGATCCTCGGGCAGATGCGCCGGCTCGGCGACGGTGTCGACTGGTCGCGCGAGCGGTTCACCATGGACGCCGGCCTGTCGCGTGCCGTCGTGACGATGTTCAAGCGGCTGTACGACGACGGGCTCATCTACCAGGCCGAGCGGATCATCAACTGGTGCCCGCGCTGCCGCACCGCGCTGTCCGACATCGAGGTCGAGCACCGCGAGGTCGACGGCGAGCTGGTGTCGATGCGGTACGGCGACGGCGACGACCAGGTGGTGGTCGCCACCACCCGGGTCGAGACCATGCTCGGTGACACCGCCGTTGCCGTCCACCCCGACGACGACAGGTACGCCCACCTGGTCGGGCGCCAGGTGACGCTGCCGCTGACCGGCCGGAGCATTCCGGTGGTCGCCGACGCGCACGTCGACCCGGCGTTCGGCACCGGCGCGGTGAAGGTGACGCCGGCGCACGACCCGAACGACTTCGAGATCGGGCAGCGGCATGACTTGCCCTCCCTCACCATGTTGGACGACCGCGCTGAGATCACCGCCGCGGGACCGTTCGAGGGGCTGGACAGGTTCGAGGCCCGCCCGGCCGTGCTCGCCGCGCTGCGCGAGCAGGGCCGTGTGGTCGCCGAGCGGAGGCCGTACGCGCACTCGGTCGGGCACTGCTCGCGGTGCGACACGGTCGTGGAGCCGCGCCTGTCGATGCAGTGGTTCGTGCGGGTCCCGCCGCTCGCGAAGGCGGCCGGTGACGCGGTGCGCGACGGCCGGGTGCGCATCCACCCCAAGGAGCTGGAGTACCGGTACTTCGAGTGGGTCGACGACATGCACGACTGGTGCATCTCGCGCCAGCTGTGGTGGGGCCACCGGATTCCGGTCTGGTACGGCCCGGACGGCGCGGTCGTCTGCGTCGGCGCGGACGAGCAACCGCCGTCCGGGGAGGGCTGGACGCAGGACCCCGACGTGCTCGATACCTGGTTCTCCTCCGGGCTGTGGCCGTTCTCGACCCTCGGCTGGCCGGACGACACCCGCGACCTGCGCCGGTTCTACCCGACCGACGTGCTGCTCACCGGCTACGACATCCTCTTCTTCTGGGTCGCCCGGATGATGATGTTCGGCCTGTACGCGATGGGCGACCGCGGCGCCGAGGAGGCCGTCCCGTTCCGCACGATCGCGCTCACCGGCCTGATCCGCGACCAGCACGGCAAGAAGATGAGCAAGTCGCGGGGCAACGCGGTCGACCCGCTGGAGTGGATGGACGCGTACGGCTCGGACGCGTTGCGGTTCACCGTGGCGCGCGGCGCCAACCCCGGCCAGGACGTCCCCATCGGCGAGGAGTGGGTGCAGGGGTCGCGCAACTTCTGCAACAAGCTCTGGAACGCCGCCCGGTTCGCGCTCGGCAGCGGCGCTGACGCCTCCGCGCCGCTCCCGCCGGCCGAGCAGTCGACGGCCGCCGACCGGTGGATCCTGTCGCGCCTGCACGCGACGCTCGCCGAGGTCGACGGGCTGTACGAGGATTTCCAGTTCGCGAAGCTGGCCGACGCGCTGTATCACTTCACGTGGGACGAGTTCTGCGACTGGTACCTGGAGATCGCGAAGGTGCAGCTCGACCGCGGCGGCGAGACGTCCGCGGGCACCCGCGCGGTGCTCGGTCACGTGCTCGACCGGTTGCTGCGCGCGCTGCACCCGGTCGTCCCGTACGTCACCGAGGAGCTGTGGACGGCGCTGACCGGTCTGGACACGGTGGTGACCGCGGCGTGGCCCGCGGGGGAGCGGGGGTTCGCCGACCCGGCCGCCGAGCGCGAGACGGCCGCGCTGATCCAGATGGTGACCGAGGTGCGCAGGTTCCGGGCCGAGCAGCGCGTTCGCCCCTCCATGCGGCTACCCGCCCGCATCGACGTGGGAACGCTGCCTCTCCATGGCGCGATCGACGTGGTGCGGGCTCTCGCGCGGCTGGACGAGCCGAGCGAGGACTTCAGCATGACCGCCTCGCTCGAGGTGTCCGACGCCCGGGTGGCGCTGGACCTGCGCGGCGCGATCGATGTGGGCAAGGAGCGTGCCCGGTTGGAGAAGGAGCTGGAGGGCGCGCGCAAGACCAAGGCCCAGGCCGAGGCGAAGCTGGCCAACCCCAACTTCGTCGAGCGCGCGCCGGCCGAGGTCGTCGACGACATTCGTACGCGCAGTGCGGCCGCCGAGGAAGCGATTGCCCGCCTCACCGCCCGTATCGAGAGCCTGCCGTCGTCATGACCGATACCGGAGCCGGGACCCGCTTCTGGGAGGTGGCGCAGGCGCTGGAGTCGCGGTGGCCCGAGACGCGGATGGAGCCGAGCCTCGACCGCATCCGGCTGCTGATGGACTTGCTCGGCGAGCCGCAGCGGTCGTTCGCCGCCGTCCACATCACCGGTACCAACGGCAAGACGAGCGTCGCCCGCATGACCGACGCGCTGTTGCGCGAGTTGGGCCTGCGCGTCGGCAGGTATACCAGCCCGCACCTGCAAGACGTCCGGGAGCGGATCTCGATCGGCGGCGAGCCGATCGGCGAGGAGGCCTTCGTCGCCGCGTACGACGATGTGCTGCCGTACGTGACGATGGTCGAGGAACGGCTCGGCCTGCCGATGAGCTTCTTCGAGGTCGTGACCGGCATGGCGTACGCGGCGTTCGCCGACGCACCAGTCGACGTCGCCGTCGTCGAGGTGGGGCTCGGCGGCGCGTGGGACGCGACGAATGTCATCGACGCCGAGGTCGCCTGCTTCACGCCGATCGCGGTCGATCACGCGCACCTGCTCGGCGACGACCTGCAGGACATCGCGACCGAGAAGTCGGGCATCATCAAGCCGGACAGCTTCGTGGTCAGCGCCGAACAGCAGCCCGTCGTCGCCGACGTGCTGGCCCGCCGCAGCGCCGAGGTCGGCGCCACCATCGCGCGCGAAAGCGTCGAGTTCGGTGTGCGCACCCAGGACGTCGCGGTCGGCGGCCAGATGCTCGGGCTGCAGGGCCTGGCGGCGTTCTACGACGAGGTCTTCGTACCGCTGCACGGCGCGTACCAGGCTGCCAACGCGGCCGTGGCCCTGGCGGCCGTCGAGGCGTTCGTGGGTCGGGGCAGCAAGGAGCTGGATGCTGACGCGGTGGGTGCGGCGTTCGCCAGCGCCCATACGCCCGGCCGGCTCGAGGTGCTGCGGCGCAACCCGACGGTGCTCGTCGACGCCTCGCACAACCCCGCGGGCATGCAGGCCACTGTCGCCGCCCTCG
This sequence comes from Streptosporangiales bacterium, assembly GCA_050698355.1. Lineage (GTDB taxonomy): Bacteria > Actinomycetota > Actinomycetes > Streptosporangiales > WHST01 > JBOHBN01. The sequence goes on from JBOHBN010000339.1 coordinate 10,522, forward strand.
AGGACTCGTTCTCGTTCCGTCGGCTGGTCGGCGTCGTCGGTATCATGCGGGAGAAGGACGTCATGGGCGTGCTCGAGGCGCTCGAGCCGGTGCTCGACGCGGTCGTGGTGACGCGCAACAACTCCGACCGTTCAATGCCGCCCGAGGAGCTGGGAGAGCTGGCCGAGGAAGTGTTCGGCTCCGACCGGGTCACCGTCACCTCCCGCCTCGACGACGCGCTCGACACCGCCGTGGGGCTCGCCGAGCAGGACACGGAGATGGTCGGTGGCGTCGGTGTGCTCGTCACCGGCTCGGTGGCGACCGCGGGCGACGCGCGGATCCTGCTCGGCGGCAGCGTGGCGTGAGCGGGAGATGGACATGAGTCAGCAGGCGGCGCGGCGGCCGCTGATCGACGTCAACCGGGTGACCCGCAGGTTCTGCTCCAGCCTCCTGATCTTCGAGGCGATCATCTTCATCCTGGCCGTGCCGGTCGCCACCGCGGTGACCGGAGTGGACCTCGGGCCGGGCTGGGCCGTCGGCGGCGGGCTGGCGCTGCTGGCCTTCGTGCTCTGCGGGTTCCTGCGGCACCGGTGGGCGTACTACCTGGGTTCGGCTCTGCAGCTCGTCACCATCGCCGCGGGCGTCGTCGTCCCGGTGATGTACTTCCTCGGGGTCGTTTTCGCCGTACTGTGGGCCGTCGCGCTGTGGTGCGGCCGCATCGCCCACCAGCACGAGCGCTGAGCTCCCGTGCCCGCACACTCGAGTGATCATGAAAGATGGTCGTACTTATAACAGCGAAGATCCTTCATGATCACCGGATAGGTTGTTCAACCGAGGTGAAGGAGAGCGCAGTGGCCAAGCCGCCCGTACCCGCCGATATCCAGGAGCTGCTGAAGAAACCCAACCCGGCTGTGATGGCGACCACCCGCCCGGACGGTGCGCCGGTGTCGGTCGCGACCTGGTACCTGTGGGAGGACGGTCGCGTGCTGCTCAACCTGGATGCTGGGCGCAAGCGCCTGGAGCACATGCGGGCCAACCCGCGGGCGTCGCTGACCGTGCTGGACGACGACTCGTGGTACCGGCACGTGAGCGTGCAGGGCACGGTATCCCTTGAGTCGGATCCGGACCTCTCGGACATCGACCGGCTCGCCCGCCACTACACCGGCAAGCCGTACCCGAACCGGGACAACCCGCGGATCAGCGCGTGGCTGGACGTCGAGAGCTACCACCGCTGGGGGTTCTGACCCGCGCTCAGCGGGCGAGACGCAGCTCGGTGTGCCGGGCGAGCAAGTCGTAGTCGCGGTCCTGGTGCAGGACGGGCACCTCGCTGCGGATCGCGACGGCGGCGATGGTGCAGTCGATGAGGGACCGCGGCGTCTCGCCCGCCTTCCGGCACGCCCGGTACACCGAGGCCGCCACCTCGGCGTCGGTCCACGGCTCCTGGGGGAGCTGGACGCAGCCGTCCAGCAGCCGCTGGATCTGCTCGGCCCGCACGTTGTCGCGCGCTCCGGCCAGCACCTCGAGCGCTACCGGATCGGTCGTGGCCAGTTCCCCGCGAGTCAGCGCCTCGCGGACCTCATGGTTGATCCGACTGCCCGTTCGCCGGAGATACTCGATCCACGCCGAGGTGTCCGCGAGCACGGTCATAGCCGCCGGGCTTCCCTGTCCTCCAGACTGGTGCCGGCGCGCATCTCGTCCAGGTCGCCTTCCCAGCCGGTGCCCTCCATCGCAAGCATCTCGTCCTTTGTCATGGGCTCGTGCCGCAGGCGGTGCAGCGCGAAATTGACCGCTTGCCGCTTGGTGGAGAGCCGGTACTTGCGCATGACCCAGCCGACGAGCTCGTCGTCGATGTCGATGTTCGTCCTGCTCATGACACCACTATACACATCAAGGTGTAAAGGCGGGGCCGTTACGCTGGAGGCTCCGCCGATCCCGGACCACCGGAGGCCTACCTTCCATGCCCGTCGACTCCCTGTTCGACCGCCTGGAGCCGCTGCTCGCCCGCGTACAGAAGCCCATCCAGTACGTCGGCGGCGAGCTGAACTCCACGGTCGGCGACTGGGACGCCGCCGACGTCCGCTGGTGCCTGATGTACCCGGACGCGTACGAGGTGGGCCTGCCCAACCAGGGCATCCAGATCCTGTACGAGGTGCTGAACGAGCTGGACGGCGTGCTCGCCGAGCGCACGTACGCGGTCTGGCCGGACCTCGAGCGGCTCATGCGCGAGCACGGCGTGCCGCAGTTCACCGTGGACGCCCACCGGCCGGTCGGCGCGTTCGACCTGCTCGGCGTGTCGTTCGCCACCGAGCTGGGTTACACCAACATGCTCACCGCGCTCGATCTGGCCGGTATCCCGCTGTACGCGCGCGACCGTGACAGCACCCACCCGATCGTCCTCGCCGGCGGCCACTCGGCGTTCAACCCCGAACCGGTCGCGCCGTTCATCGACGCCGCCGTGCTCGGCGACGGCGAGCAGGTCGTGGGGGCGATCACCGAGGTCGTCCGGGAATGGAAGGCCGAAGGCGGGCCGGGCGGCCGCGAGGAGGTGTTGCGCCGGCTCGCGGTGAGCGGCGGGGTGTACGTGCCCGCGTTCTACGACGTCGAGTACGGCGCCGACGGCACGATCGAGTGGGTCGCGCCGAACCACGCTGACGTCCCGCGGCGGGTGGCCAAGCACACCGTGTCGAACCTGGACGACTGGCCGTACCCGAAGCGACCGCTCGTACCGCTCGCCGAGACGGTGCACGAGCGGTACAGCGTGGAGATCTTCCGCGGTTGCACGCGCGGCTGCCGGTTCTGCCAGGCCGGCATGATCACCCGGCCCGTGCGCGAGCGGTCCATCACCGCCATTGGTGACATGGTGCAGCACGGCGTCGAGGAGAGCGGGTTCGAGGAGGTCGGGCTGCTGTCGCTCTCCAGCGCCGACCACTCCGAGATCGGCGACATCACCAAGGGGCTTGCCGACCGGTACGAGGGCAGCAATGTCTCCCTCTCGCTGCCGTCCACCCGGGTCGACGCGTTCAACGTCACGCTCGCCAACGAGCTGTCCCGGAACGGTCGCCGATCCGGGCTGACGTTCGCCCCCGAAGGCGGGACGGAGCGGCTGCGCAAGGTCATCAACAAGATGGTCAGCGAGGACGACCTCGTCCGTACCGTCGCGACCGCGTTCGCGAACGGCTGGCGGCAGGTGAAGCTGTACTTCATGTGCGGCCTGCCCACCGAGGAGGACGACGACGTCCTTGCCATTGGCGACCTCGCCAAGCGCGTGATCGACACCGGCCGGGAGGCGAGCGGCCACCGTGACATCCGCTGCACGGTCTCGATCGGTGCGTTCGTGCCCAAGCCGCACACGCCGTTCCAGTGGGTCGGGCAGGCCGACTGGCAGACCGTCGACGACCGGCTCGCCAGGCTTCGCGACTCCGTACGCAGCGACCGCAGGTACGGCAAGGCGATCGGCTTCCGATACCACGACGGCAAGCCGAGCACGATCGAGGGTCTGCTGTCGCGTGGGGACCGCCGGGTCGGGGAGGTCATCCGGCGGGTCTGGGAGTCCGGTGGCCGGTTCGACGGGTGGAGCGAGCACTTCTCGTACGACCGGTGGGCCGACGCGTGCGCCGAGATGCTGCAGGGCGTCGACCTGGACTGGTACACCACCCGCGAGCGCGGCGAGGACGAGGTGCTGCCGTGGGATCACCTCGACTCGGGGCTCGACCGCGAGTGGCTGTGGGAGGACTGGCAGGACGCTCTCGCCGAGGTCGACCTGGACGACTGCCGCTGGATCCCCTGCTACGACTGCGGGGTGTGCCCGTCGATGGGTACCGAGATCGAGATCGGGCCGACCGGCCGCACGCTGCTGCCTCTGACGCCGGTCTAAGCCAGGTTGTCAGTGTCTGGTTGAGCCATGGCTCAACCAGATACTGACAACTAGCGCTTCACATGGCCGTACGGACGTCGTCGATCAGGCCGAGCCGGTACGCGGCTGCCGCGGCCTCGCCGCGGGTCGCCACCTCCAGCTTGGTCAGGATGTTGGAGACGTGCACGCTCGCGGTCTTCGGTGAGATGAACAGCTCCTGCGCGACCTGCCGGTTGCTGCGGCCCGCGGCCAGGAGCCTGATGACGTCGAGCTCGCGCTCGGTCAGGCCGGCGGCGCGCCCCGGGCTCGCGGGCTGTTCCGCCTCGAGTGGGATACGCGCCCGCCGGGCGAGCAGGTCGACGGTCTCTCGCAGCGGACGCGCGCTGAGGGTGGCGGTCGCCGAGGCCGCCTCCACGAGCAGTTGCGCGGCGGCCTGCTTGTCGTCATGCACGAGCGTTTCTGCGGCCCGGTAGCGCGCGTACGCGGCCTCGTACGGCTGGGCGAGCGCGTCCCAGGCGCCGACGACCGCCTGCCACGTCCCTGCGGTGGCCGCACCCGTTGCCCGTGCGACCTCGGCGCGGAAAGTCATCGCGCGAGCCTCGTCCATCGGCCCGTACGCGGGGAGGGTGCTGGCCAGCCCGCGCAGGCGGTCGAGGACCGCGGTATCGGTCGCACCGGCCGCCGCGAGGTCCGCAGCCGCGCGGCCGCCGATCGCGAGCAGCGGCCAGGTGTACCTCGGGTCACGTGCCGAAGGGTCGTCGACGACGCCGGCGACGATAGTGGCCGCGTCGCCCGGGCGCCCCTCGGCGAGGGCGAGCGCCGCTTCCCCGCTGACCGCTGGAATCCGGGCCTGCGGCTCCGGGTCGGCACGGAGCAGTGGTCCGGAAGCGGCGAGGTCGGAACGTGCGTACTCGAACTCGCCGCGTGCGATCGTCACTTCGGCGCGGCAGCGGCGGAGGAATGCCGTGTATTTGGGTGGAGGGTCCATGTCGAGCGCGTGCTGGATAGCGGTCAATGCCTCGTCCCACCGGCCGAGCGCGGTTAGCGGGTCCGCCACGTTGATGGCGAGGAAGCTGCCGCGGGCGCGCGAGAATCCGGCGCACCGCGCGGCCTCGATACCCTGCCGAGCGAGTGCTGCGGCCCGCTCGTGCCGGCCCGCCCGCTCCATCTCGTCGGACTGGCTCAGTAGGACGAGCACGAGCAGGTCCGCGTCGCGCAGCGACTCGGCTATCCTCATGGCCTCGTCGTACAGGCTCGATTGCTCGGCGGTACGCCCGTTGTGCCCGCGGTGGCAGGCGAGCGTGGTCAGGATGCGGCCCTCCGAGTGCCGGTCGCCCGCCTCGCGCGCCGCCGCCAGAGCTTCGGTGAGCAACGCCTCGCTCTGCTCCGTACGAACCCACCACAGCGAGTTGGTCTTGGCGATCGTGTGCAGCACTTGCGCCTTGGCCGGGCTCGGCGGCTGGTCGGCGACGAGCGCCTCGGCCTCGTCCAGATCGCTCGCCTTGCCATCCTCGCCGAGGGTGCCGCGCATCCTGCTGCGCTCCTGGAGGACGAGCGCGGCGCGGACGGGTTCGGAGCCCCGGTCGATCTCATCGAGGGCCGCCGTGGCGTAGCGGATGCCGCGCGCCGGCTCGCCGGAGCGCGCCGCGGCGGCGATCGCGTCTTCGAGAACGGTCAGGTGGCCCGTGCCTGCGCGCTCAGCCGCGTCGGCGACGCTGTCCCACAGGCTGAGTACCCGATCGAGCATGTGCAGCTGCTCTGCGTACGCGGCAGCGTGTCCGGCGACCTTGGCCGCCGCCGCAGAAGCGGCGAGCGCGGCACCCATATCGTGCGCGGCGTACCGGTGGTGGGCTACCTCGATGGCGGCCCGACCAGCCGGCATCAGCGTGGGGTCGGCCTCGATCGCCTGCGCGTACGCCGTGTGCAGCGCGGTGTGCTCGCCGGGCAGCAGCTCGTCGTGCACCGCCTCGCGGATGAGGGCATGGCGGAACCGGTAGCCGTCGCCGTCGGCGAGCAGCACGTTGCCCTCGACGGCGGGTCGGAGGGCGTCGCTGAGCGACGCGTCGCCCATGTCCGCGACGCCGGCGAGAAGTCGGTGCCCGACCTCGACCCCGCCCGCGGAGGCGATGCGCAGCGCGCGCCGCGTGGCCTCGCCGAGCTGGTCGACGTTGCGCAGCAGCAGGTCGCGCAGCGAGTCGTCGAGGTCGGCCGGGAGCCCGTCGCAGGACAGCAGCGACTCGACGAACAGCGGGTTGCCGGCACTCCGGTCGTAGACGGCACGCAGGACCGCGCTGCTCGTTTCGCAGGTGCCGATGCGCCGGATGAGGTCGGCGGTCTCGGACCGGCTGAGGCGTCCCAGCTCGAGCCGCTCGACCCGTGGCAGGCGGTCGAGTTCGGCGAGCAGGTGCCGCATCGGGTGACGCCGGTGCAGCTCATCGGAACGGAAGGTGACCACCAGCAGGACGTGTTCGGCGCGCAGGCTGCTGGCGAGGAACGTGAGGAGGTCGCGGGTCGATGCGTCGGCCCAGTGCGCGTCCTCGACGACGAGCACAAGGCTGCGCTCGGCGGCGAGCCATTGCAGCAGCACGAGGACGTGCTCGAAGAGCCGCGCCCGCGCGATCTCGGAGTCGGCGCTGCCGGTGACCTCGCCGAGCTCGGGCAGCAGCCGCGCCAGCACGCCGGCGTCGGGCACCGCGGCTCTCACCGCCTGCGGACCGATGTCGCCGACGAGCTGGCGCAGCGCCGCGGTGACGGGTGCGTACGGGAGACCGTCGGTGCCGAGTTCGAGGCACCCGCCGCTGAGTACCCGTACGCCGGTCGTGGTGGCGCGACCGGTGAACTCCTCGACCAGCCGGGTCTTGCCCACGCCCGCCTCTCCGCCGAGGAGCACCACTCGGCTCTCCCCGGCCGTCGCAGCACGCAGCGCATCGTCGAGCACGGCGAGCTCGGCCGCCCTGCCCACCAGCGTGGGGCTCGTAACGCCGGTCACGTTCCAGAGCATGCCATCCGGCAGTGACATTCGTGCGGGCTGCGCCGCCCCGTCACCCAACGGATGTGCCCGGAGAGGCGGCGCGGGTTGCCGCGGACTCGACCCGCCGACCCGCATTCCTGTGCCGCCTGGTCCGGGCGGACCTCCCCGCGCGTGCCACCCGCGCCAGCCGGTACTCGGCCGCCTCGGCGCGCAGCTGCGCCTGCCGTGCGGTGCTGTACTCGTGTAGGACCTGCCAGTGCATCTCTTCTCCCAGAGGCTCGCGATGCCGGCCTTTCCGGCTGTTCTCACACTCGGCCTAAGGAGGGGGCGTACGGATCGGGCAGTCGCCCTATCTTCCGCCGGGCGCGGTACCTAGGACTCCCCTGCCCGGTCGCGTCTGCGGCCGTTCTCGTCACGGGGACGCCCCGTGACGACCTAGCGTCACGAGGACGCCCCGTGACGAACGGTGGTCGGCCGCGAACGGCCGCGGTGGGTGCGCGAGACTGTGGAGACGATGAGCAGGCCACAGCCCGACCGGGAAGCCGACGTCCCCGTCCAGCGGCTGCGGGTGCGGTACGCCAAGCGGGGGCGGTTGCGGTTCTCCAGCCACCGCGACTTCCAGCGCGCGCTCGAGCGCGCGCTGCGCAGGGCAGGGGTGCCCACCGCGTACTCCGGCGGGTTCACCCCGCACCCCCGGGTCTCCTATGCGGGCGCCGCGCCGACCGGTGCGGCGAGCGAGGCGGAGTACCTGGAGATCGCGCTGGCCGAACGACGGGACCCCGCGGAGGTCCGCGCCGCGCTCGACCGCTCGCTGCCGGACGGTCTGGATGTGCTGGCCGTGGTGGAGGCGCCGGCAGGCGCGTCCCGGCTGCCGGATGACCTCGGCGCCTCGGTGTGGGAATTGAGTCTGCCCGGTGTTGCCGTGGCGCGGGCCACGGCGGCCGTGGAGGCTTTTCTCGCACAGGAGAGCGTCGAGGTGGAGCGGCTCACCAAGAAGGGGCGCAGGCGGTTCGACGCGCGGTCGGCGGTCGTAACCCTCGCCGTGGAACGCTCTACGGCGCGTTCCGCCGCCGGTGCCGGGGAATCCTGTGCGATACTGCAACTAGTTGTCCGGCACGGCACGCCCGCCGTCCGGCCGGATGACGTTCTTGCCGGGCTTCGTGTCTCGGCCGGCCTCGAGCCGCCGTCGCCGCCCGCGGTAGTGCGGCTGGCCCAGGGGCCGCTGGACGGGGAGACCGGTGAGGTGGCCGATCCGTTGGCGTACGCCGCGGGTCGCGCCTCGGGGTAGGGACGTGGCGCCTGCCACGTTCGCAAAGCTTGATACCGGGCCACGGCCCGGTTGACCACAACGAGAGGTTCCCGATACGGCGCGGACGACGCGACGAGGGAGCCACGAGGAGATGCCGCATGGCAGAGAACGATCCCGCCGGAGAAAATTCCGGCGACAGCGTGTTGCGCCCGGACGAAAGCGCCGCGGAGCAGGACACCAGCGCCGGGCCGGACCAGGAACAACAGCAGGTAAGCGAAGCAGTCACCAAGAGTGAGGACGCGTCGCCGGCGAAGAAGGCGACCAAGCGGACCGCGAAGAAGACGGCGCGAAAGTCAGCCAAGAAGACCGCCTCCGCAAAGACCGACACGGCCGGGGGCGGCGACACCGCGCAGGCCACGCTGGTCGCCGCCGACGAGCACGACACCGAGTCCGGCGGAACCAACGGCACCGCGGCTCCCGCCGATACCGGGCAGCAGGCCGGAGGCCGCGCGACCCGCCCGGCCGGGCCGCCCGAGCCCGCGGCCCCGCTTGCCGCGGTGTTCCTGCCGCCGCGTGCGGAGGCGGCCGAGCCCGCCGGCTCCCGCTCTACGAGCGGCAGGACCGACGAGAAAGACGACAAGCCGGCAGAATCCACGGCAGACCCAGACACTGCCGACAGCGACAGTGACACCGACACCGACACCGACACCGACAGTGACGCCGACGAGGGTGACGACCGCCCGCGCCGCCGCCGCCGCAGGGGCGGGAGGGGTCGTCGCCGGCGCAGTTCCCAGCAGGAGCAGGACGGGTCGACCGAGGACGCGGACGAGCCGGCCACCGAGGACGGGACCGACGGCGAAGCCGCCGAGCCGACGTCCGAGCAGGACACGTCCGAGCAGGACGACAGCGGTGGCGACAGTGGCGAGCAGCGGTCCAGCCGTCGTCGGCGGCGCCGGCGCCGGCGCGGATCGGGCGGCGGAGGTGAGTCGTCGTCGAACGACCCGCCGAACACCGTGGTCAAGGTCCGCGAGCCGCGCGAAACCGACACCGACGAGGTCACCGGGGTCAAGGGCTCGACCAGGCTGGAGGCGAAGCGGCAGCGCCGCCGCGAGGGCCGCGACAATGGCCGCAAGCGCGCCCCGGTGCTCTCCGAGGCGGAGTTCCTCGCGCGCCGCGAGTCGGTCGAGCGGGTGATGGTGACCCGCCAGGTCGAGTCGCGCACCCAGATCGCCGTGCTGGAGGACGACGTGCTCGTGGAGCACTACGTCGAGCGCAGCGGCGGCAACTCGTACGTCGGCAACGTCTACCTCGGCCGCGTGCAGAACGTGCTGCCGAGCATGGAGGCGGCGTTCATCGACATCGGGCGGGGCCGCAACGCCGTGGTGTACGCGGGCGAGGTCAACTTCGCGGGCCTCGAGGGCAAGCCGAAGCGGATCGAGTCGGTGCTGAAGTCCGGCCAGTCTGTCATCGTGCAGGTGACCAAGGGTCCGGTCGGCCAGAAGGGCGCGCGGCTGACCACCCAGATCGGGCTGCCTGGCCGGTACCTCGTGTACTCGCCCGACAGCGGCACCGCCGGCATCAGCCGCAAGCTGCCCGACAAGGAGCGCGCACGGCTCAAGCAGGTATTGCGACAGGCCGTACCCGAGAACGGCGGCGTGATCGTCCGTACGGCCGCCGAGGGCGCGAGCGAGGATGAGTTGCGCCGCGACGTCAACCGCCTGGTCGCGCAGTGGGAGGCCATCCAGGCCAAGGCGAAGACCGCCAGCGCACCCGCGTTGCTGTACGAGGAGCCCGACCTGACCGTCCGGGTCATCCGCGATGTCTTCAACGAGGATTTCTCGAAGCTCGTGGTGTCCGGCGACGACGCGTGGGACATGGTCGAGCCGTACATCCAGCACGTTGCCCCGCACCTCGCCGATCGCACCGAGCGCTGGGTGCCCGCGCCGGACGGCGACAAGGCGGGCGAGTCCGGCGGCGGCAACGGTGACGTGTTTGCCGCGTACCGGATCGACGAGCAGCTGGCCAAGGCCCTCGAGCGGAAGGTATGGCTGCCGAGCGGCGGGTCCCTGATCATCGATCGCACCGAGGCGATGACGGTGATCGACGTCAACACCGGCAAGTTCACCGGCCAGGGCGGCGACCTGGAGGAGACCGTCACCCGCAACAACCTGGAGGCGGCCGAGGAGATCGTCCGCCAGCTCAGGCTCCGCGACATCGGCGGCATCA
>JBOHBN010000340.1:0-18636 GCA_050698355.1 Streptosporangiales bacterium
CAACGTGTCAGTACCTCAGCTCGCTATGGCGAGCTGAGGTACTGACACTTTCGGAAGACACGCGGGCCTGGGCGAGCCGGCGAGTGATCGCTGCGGGGTTGGTGACCGCCGTGCCCACGACCACCGCGTACGCGCCCGCGTCGAGCGCGGCGCGTACGTGCTCGCGCGTCCAGTACCGCCCCTCGGCGACGACCGGGCAGTCCAGCCGCGCGGCGAGTGCCTTGACGAGGTCGACGTCCGGGCCGTCGCCGGCGACCGCGCCCGGCAGGTAGCCCGAGAGCGTGGAGGCGACCAGGTCCGCTCCGGCGCGGCGGGCGGCCTCGCCCGCCGCGAGGGTGTCCACGTCCGCCATGACCGGTACGCCCAGCCGGTCGTGGATGCCGGCGATGTGGTCGGCGAGCGTGCGCCCGTCCGGGCGGGTACGCGCGGTGCCGTCGATGGCGACGAGCGTCGCGCCCGCCGCGACGACCGCGGCGGCCGCTTCGACGGTCGGGGTGATGTACACCCCACCCGGGTCGCCCTGCTTGTCGATGCCGATGAGGGGCAGGTCGACAGCTCGGTGGATCGCGGCCACATCGGCCGCGCCGTTCGCGCGGATGCCCGCGGCACCGCCGGCCCGCGCCGCACGCGCCATCAGCGCCATCGTGTCCGGCCCGTGCATCGGGTTGTCCGGCCTCGCCTGGCAGGAGACGACGAGGGCTCCCGGTGGGAACGGTAGGTCGGTCATTGACACCTCTTCTCGCATCAGGGTCCCGCGCGGTGGGTGAGCATCAGCGCCGCGTACGGGCCGGTGTCCGGCGCGGCGGCCAGCCGGCAGGCCCCGTCCAGTCCGCTGCCGGCTGCGGGGACGAGGCAGCGCCTCGAGGCGCGCTGCAGACGCTCCACGAACGCCCGGTGCAGGAACGGCGCGGCGAACCACCGGCCGGTGCCGGCGACGGGCACGCGGTCCCCGGCGCGGACGGCTTCGGCGGCGGTCTCCACCGTGTGGACCAGCTCGCCGGCAGCGCCCTCGACGATTGCAGCGGCGACGGGGTCGTCCTCACCGGCCGCGCTGTCGACGTCGACCGCGAACGCGGCGATGTCGGCGACGGCCGTACGCGAGGTGTAGAGGCGATGGGTGAGCTGCTCGGCCGGCCCGTACCGGCGGGTCGCCGCCGCGGTCAGCGAGGTGGCCGGTCCGCGACCGTCCTGGGCGCGGAGCACCGCTGCGATGCCGGCCCTGCCGACCGCGAACGAGCTGCCGTCGTCACCGAACAGGTAACCCCACGCATCGACCCGGTGCACCAGGTCGCGCTCCCTGTCGACGGCCAGGCAGGCCACACCCGTACCCGCCGTCAGCACCACGCCGTGGGCGTCGGGCAGCGCACCTGCGTGCGCGGTGACCATGTCGGCGCCGAGCCGTACCTCGGTCGCGTCGAGGATGCCGGCGACGCTCGCGGCGAACCGTTCCCGCTCCGCGCCCGGCGATGGGGCGCCGGTCAACCCAAGCGCGACGACGTCGACCGGTCCTGGCCGGCCGACCTCCTCCCAGCACGAGGTGATCGCCTCCAGCTGCTCGCCGTACGGGTCGGACGCCGCGAAGCTGAAGCCGGTCGCGTCGGCGACCAGGTCGGTACCCGCCACGGCGAGCCGCAGTCCGCTCTGCCCGCCGTCCACGCCGACGCACACCGTCATCGGATGCCCGCCGTCATCGCCACGCCCTGCACGAACCTGCGCTGCAGGCTCAGGAACAGCAAAAGCGTCGGCAGCAACGCGAGCACCGCAGCGGCCATCATCATCGGTACGCCGGCGGCGCCGAGGTTGTTGGCCTGCATCGCGGCGAGGCCGACGGGAAGGGTGGTGTGGGCGTCGTCCGCGCCGACGAGCAGCGGCCACAGGTGCGAGTCCCAGTTGGTCATGAAGATGAACAGCGCGAGCGCCGCCATCGGGCCCCGTGAGAGCGGCGCGACGACTCGAACGAGGGTCCGCAGCTCACCCGCACCGTCGATCCGCGCGGCTTCCAGCAACTCGTCGGGTACTTGCGAGATCGCCTGCCGCATCAAGAAGATGCCGAACGCGTTCGTCCCCGCCGGGACGATGAGGCCGGCGAAGCTGTTCACCCACCCGAGTTGGTAGACCAGCGCGTACAGCGGCACGTAGATGACCTCGAGCGGCACCATTGCCGTGGCGAGCACCACGACGAACGCCGCGTTGCGTCCCGGGTAGCTGAACTTCGCGAACGAGTAACCGGCGAGCGTGCAGGTGATGACGTTGAGCACCGTGACGCTGGCGCCGACGACGGCGGAGTTGAGGTAGTACCTGGCGAACGCGGTCTGCGTGAACGGCAGCGCGAAGTTCCGCCAGGTGAACGGATCCGGCAGCCAGTGCACCGGGACGCTGAAGACCTCGCTCGCCGGTTTCAGCGCCGACAGCACCGCGTACACGAGCACCGCCGCGAAGGCGAGCCCGCCGGCCGCGACGGCGAGCCAGAGCACGGCGCGGGGAACCGACGCGATGGCCCGACGTACCGGCCGCCGCCTCCGGGCTCCTGGTGGCGCGTTCGCGGTCCGCGCGGGCGCATTGATCGTGCCGGTCACCGGTCGTCCCTGCGGAACACTCGCAGCTGCACGAGGGTGAGCAGCAGCAGGATGAAGAACATGAGCACCGCCACCGCGGATGCGCGTCCCATCCGGGCGCTCTCGAAAGCGGTCTTGTACACGTAGAGGTTGATCACCTCGGTGCTGAAGCCGCCGCCGGTCATCACGTACTGCGCGCTGAACGCCTGGAAACCGCGGATCACCGCCATCACCGAGCAGATGGCGGTGATCGGTTTGAGCATGGGCAACGTGATGTGGACGAGCCGCTGCCAGGCGTTGCACCCGTCCACGAACGCCGCCTCGTACAGGTCGCGCGGGATCGTCGCGAGGCCGGCGAGGAACAGGATGAGGAAGAAGCCGGTCTCCTTCCACACGCTCATGATGACCAGCGCCCACTTGGCGCTCGCGGAGCTGGTCAGCCAGTTGACGTCCAGCCCGAGCACCTCGTTCAGCATCCCGTGCGGTTGCAGCACCAGGTGCCAGATGACCGACGTCACGACCCAGCTCATCGCCACCGGCGCGAAGTAGAACAGCCGGACGGCGCCCGCACCTGGCATGCGGGAGCTGAGCACCAGACCGAGCGCCAGGGCGAGCACTACCGCCGGCAGGTAGCTGCCGACGACGTAGAAGAGCGTGTTGAGCAACACGTGGTGGAACTTCTCGCTGTGCAGCAGGAACGCGAAGTTGTCCAGGCCCACCCATTCGGCGGGGGCGGTGAGCGAGTACTCGAACAGGCTCAGGTAGAAGACGCGCAGCGCTGGCCATATCGCGAACGCGAGGAACAGCACCAGCGCGGGCACGGCCATTGCGGCGCCGATGACGTCGCGGCGCCGGTCGGGTCGCCTGGTGGTGCGGGCCGCGCGCTTGCGCGGCCCCGCCGTTGTCGCCGCCATCGGCTACCCGATCGACGTCTGCATCTGTGCGTTCGCCTGGTCCAGCGCCTTCTTCGGGTCCGCGCCGTCGAAGACGACCTTGTCGACCGCGTCCTTCAGTTGATCCTTGACCTCGCTCCAGTGCTGGCACACGTGATCGAACTTGCCGTTGGTGTACGCCTTCGACCATGCGCCGGCGAAGTCGATGTTCTTGCCCGCTTCGGTGTTCTCCCAGCCCTTGCGGCCCTGGAAGAAGCCGACGTCGGAGAGCCACTGCTGAGGATGCGAGGAGAGAAACGCGATGAACTTCCACGCCTCGGTCTTGTTCTCCGAGGCTGAGTTGACCGCCCAGTCATAGCCGTACCAGCGCACGACCGGGTCGTCAGGGTTGACCTGGGGGAGCGGCACGACCTTCAGCTGCTTGTACGTCTTCGGGTTCGACTCCTTGATCTGCTCCATCGACCACGGCCAAGCGAGCGCCATCGACTGCTTCCCGCTCGCCAGGTCGGTGAACGGTGCAGTCGCCTCGCGGCTCGCGGTGTTGGGGTTGGCGATGCCAGAGTCACGCGCCAGCTCCGCCCAGGTCTGCATGGCCTGCACCGAACCCGGCTGGTCGGCGGTCGCCTTGGAGCACGACGGGTTCGCCAGCGCGCCGCCTGTCTGGGCGAGCAGGGTCTGGTAGTCGGTCATGTACCAGCCCGAGTGGATATAGGAGAAGTTGAACGCCTGCTTGTGGCCGGCGGCGACCAGCTTCTTGCCGTACGAGACGACGTCGTTCCACGTCTCGGGTGGCTTGTTCGGGTCGAGGCCCGCGTCGGCGAAGTGCTTGGTGTTGATGACGAACGCGGTGGCGTCCAGCTCGCTCGGGACGCCGTACAGGGTGCCGTCCGGCCCCTTCGCGCCGTCGACCGCGTGCGGGAGGTACCGCGACTTCAGGTCCGCGATCGACTTGGCGCCGAACGTCTTCGGGTCGATCGGCGCGACGAGGTTCTTCGGGATGTACTCGCCGCGCAGCGCGCCGTCGTCCATGTTGATGATGTCCGGGCCGGTGCCGTTGGAGAGGGCGGTGAGCATCTTCGTCCCGAACTGCGTGTTCGGGATCGTCTGGTACTCGATCGTGACGTTCGGGTGTTTCTTCTCGTACGCCGCGATTAGCTTCTTGTTCAGCTTCACCATCGGCGGGTGGGTGTGCGTCCAGAAGGTCAGCGTGACCTCCCCGCCGGACCCGCCACCGCCTCCGCAGGCGGCGGCTCCGGTGGCGACCATGGCGGTCGCGGCGACCACGGCCGCGAACCGGTGCTTGTTCTTACGCATGGCGGGCTCCCTCGACGGGCGTGTCGTCTCAGGTAAGCCGAGCCGTACGCGCCGGCGTAACCCCGGTGAGCCAAGGCGGCTAGACCAGTTCGGATCCGCCTGTGGCTCGCATCTCGTGGCGGGCAGGGCGAAGCCGGAGGTACGGCCAAACGACTGGTCTAGTGGTCTACCCGTACGCGGCCAGCCGCGCCTCGAGCCGGCGGATCAGCCTCGCGGTGGGGTAGCTCACGGCGAGGAAGAGCACACCGGCCATGGTGAGCGGTTCGAGGTAGCGATAGGTATCCGACCCGATCGCGAGCGCGTGGCCCAGGAGCTCGAAGACCGTGATGGCCGACAGGATCGCGGAGTCCTTGAACATCTGGACGACGTAGTTACCCAGCGCCGGGACGACCGCCCGGATCGCTTGCGGCAGTACCACGGCCTGCCAGCGCCGCCGCAGCGGGAGGCTCAGCGCGGTCGCCGCCTCCCACTGCCCGCGCGGTACGCCTTCGATGCCCGCGCGGTAGACCTCGGCGGTGTAGGCGCTGTAGTTGATGCCGATCACGATGACGCCGGTGACGAACGCGGAGAACTTGATGTCGTAGTCAGGCAGCACGTAGAACGCGACGTACGCCTGTACGAGGAGTGGGGTGCCGCGTACGAATTCCACGACCAGGCTGAACAGCGGAGACACGATCGGGACGCCCGAGTAACGCACCACCGCGAGCAGGAGGCCCACGACCATCGCGATCGCCGAGCCGAGCACGGTGACCTCCACGGTGATGAGGAGACCGCGCAGCAGGTTGGGGATCACGCTGACCGCGAATGCCCAGTCCCAGATCATAGGTGCGGCCTGTTTCCGAGGACGAGCAACCGCAGCGCGCTTCCCGGTGTCCACTTGGCGCCGGGCTCAGGCCGTACCTTGCGTTCGATGCCGCGCCGGCCGAACGACAGCAGGACCGACACCACGAAGTAGGCCAGCATGATGACGCCGAAGACCTCGGTGGTGGCGCCGGTCGTGGCGCGCACCTGTTGCGCCCGGAACGTCAGGTCCGCGACCGTCACGAGCGAGACAAGCGAGCTGTTCTTCAGCAGGTCGATCACGACGTTGCCGAACGGCGGCAGCATTCGCGGTATCGCCTGCGGGAGGAGGACCAGTCGGTAGCGCTGCGCGACCGTCATGTTGAGTGCGACCGCGGCGTCGGTCTGGCCGACCGGTAGGGAGAGCATGGCACCGCGTACGATCTCGGCCGCGTACGCGCCCTCATTCAGGCCGAGAGTGAGCACCGCCGCGGCCAGAGGCGTGAGCTGGATGCCGAAGAACGGCAACGCGTAGAAGAACCAGAACAGCTGCACGATCATCGAAGTGCCGCGGAAGACCTCGATGAAGGTGCTCGCAGGCCAACGCATCGCCCGATGGCGGGACATCCGGCTCAGCCCCGCCGTGAACGCGACGAGCAGTGCGAGCGCCACACCCAGCCCGGTCACCTCGAGGGTGATGAGCAGGCCGCGCAGCAGGAACGGAAGGTACGGCTCGATGACAGACATTGGTCGGGGCGGTTGGCGCCGTTATCCCGGGTTCTTGCACAGCTGCTCGGTGGTGACTCCCTTGACTGCCTCGGCAGAGAAACCCCACTTTCGCAGTAGTTTCGCGTACTCGTCGGTCTGCTTGAACTTGTGCAGGCTCTTGTTGTACGCGTCGCGGAACTTGGTGTCGGACTTGCGGAAGCCCGCGCCGGCACCGGTGGGTGGGACATCCTGGATCGGCGGCGTCACCTCGAACTTGGTCTTTTTCGTTTTGAGTGCCTTGAGCGACAGCGTGGGCAACATGAAGGCGTCCGCCCGCCCGGCCGCGACCGCCTCGATGCCGCTCCGGCCGTCCTTCACCTTGACGATCTGGGAGTCCGGTATGCCCTTGCCTTGCAGCACGCCGAACTCGAACGCGCCCGGCAGCGCGGCGACCTTGACCTTTGAGTTCTTCTTGAGGTCCGCCACGTTGTGCAAGTTCTTGGGGTTTCCGGGTGGGACCGCGAACGACTCGGTGGAGACGACCTGAGGCTCGGAATACGCGATCTGCTCGCACCGGGACTGTTTCATGAACAGCCCCGCGGTGATGATGTCCCAGCGCCCGGCCTTGAGTCCCGGGATCATCGTGTCGTACGGAGTGACGACGCCTTGCACCTTCGGTACGCCCATGCCCTTGAGCGCGGCATGCGCGATGTCGGGCGCCGCGCCGGTCACCGTGCCGTCGGGGTTGACCTTCGTGTACGGCGGCTCGTTCGCGATCGCGAGGCTGGCGTACCCCTGCTTCTTGATCTGGGCGAGCGTGTCGTTCTCCGTGTCGGAGCCGCCACCCGCGCCGCGTCCCTTGCCCGGTGTGCTGGTGCTGCACGCCGTTGTCACCTCGGCGAACGAGAACGTGACCAGTGCCAATCCGGCGCCCTTGAGAGCGTCACGACGGGTGACTGGGCTGCTGTCCATAGGGTCCTCCGGGTCGCTCGGGTGGGCGCCCAGTCAAGAGAGTTTTTGTTGGATTGTCAACAATCCGACATTCCGTGGGAATGTCGGCGCAGCGTGTGAGCGCGATGCCGACGCGCTCGGTCACCCGATGGACGGAACGCCGAGGTCACGCAGGATCCGCTGGGCCGCGTTGTGGCCGGCCGCGCCGATGACGGAGCCGGCGGGGTGGCAGCCTGCGCTGCCTGCGTACACGCCGTCGACACCGGTGGCGTACGGCATCCGATCGGCGAACGCGACCGTGTTGTCGACGTGGAAGATGTTCCCGCCGGTGATGCCGAAGTGCTCCTCGATGGCGGGCGGCGGCAGGGCGTACACGTCCGCGACCAGGTCGCTCGTGCCGGGTGCGTACCGGTCGCACAGCGCGAGTAGCCGGTCGACGTACCCGGGCAACGCGTCGTCCCAGGACGTGCCGGTCGGGGCGTACGGGACGGACTGCACGAACAGTGCGCTCGAGTGGTGGCCGGCGGCGTCGCTGAGGGACGGGTCGACGGTGGTGTGCACGTACCACTCGATCGGCGGCGCGTCAGGCAGCGCGCCCGCCTGGACGTCCTGCCACATCCGGCGGAGCGCATCGAGCGGTGCCTCTTCGGGCAGCAGGTGGATGGTGGCACCGAAGGGGTTCGCCGTACCCGGCGGCAGGCAGCGCAGCTCGGGCAGGTCACGCAGCGCCAGGTTGACCTTCAGCGTCGTACCGGGCCGGCGGAGTCGCCGCAGCCGCTCGGTCAGCTCTGCGGGTGCCGCCTCGCCGAGGAGGTCGTGCAGGCGGAACGGGTCGCAGCAGCCGAGCACGGCGCGGGCGGTGAGCTCGCGGCCGTCGTCGAGTACCACTCCCGCGGCGCTCCCGCCCGAGGTCTGCACCTGGCTGACGGTCGCCCCGGCCGCGATCGTCGCCCCGGCCGCACGCGCCGCGTCGGCGAGCTTGCCGGTGACGGTGCCCATGCCGCCGCGCACGATCATCCACGTACCGTCGGAGCCCGGCAGCCTGCCCATGTTGTGCACCAGGAAGTTGTGGCCCGTGCCCGGCGAGTCGGGCCCGGCGTACGCGCCTGTCAGCGCGTCGGTCACCACGTACATGGCCATGAGCTGCTCGCTCCCGAAGCCGAACCTGTCGAGGTACTCGGTGACCGATCCGCGGCACAGCGAGACGAATGTCTCGCGCAGTTGCGGCCGCACGTAGCGCTCGGCCGTGTCCTCGACGCTCAGCGGTTCGGCGAGCCAGGCGGAGGCGAGGTCCTCGCGCAGCTCGCCGAGCTCGGCCTGCAGGGCGTCGTCGGCGCGGGCGTCGGCGGGGGAGAAGAACTCCTCGAGCTGGCGGCGCGCGGCTTCCCGGTCGGTGCCGACGGAGAGGTACGTGGAGCCGGTCGTGGCCAGCAGGTAGTGCGGGTCGCGGCGCAGGACCGGGATGTCGATGCCGAGCAGGGCGATCAGCTCCGGCGGCATCAGCCCGAGCAGGTACGCGCCGGTCGACTGGCCGAGGTCGGGTACCCGCGGGAACGGGTGCTCGGTGCGCGCCGCACCGCCGACCACGTCGCGCTCCAGCACGGCGACCCGGAGTCCGGCGCGCGCCAGGATGGTCGCGGCCACCAGTCCGTTGTGCCCGGCCCCGATCACGGCGACGTCGACCGTACGTGGAAGTTCGTCCGCAGCCATCCCGGCAGGGTACCGGCACGTCTTCGTACGACACGTGAGCGGTTCGCTGGGATCATGTGGCGATGCGCTGCGACGTGACCGACGACCCGGGCCTGTTCTGGGAGTGGGCCGAGGCGTTCCTCGTCCGGGATCCGGTAGTCAACGGCGTGCTGCTCACCAATGTGGTGCAGCGCGTCGACGGCACGGTGGTGGACTCCACGCCTCCCACCTTCGTCGCCGTACGCGGGGCGGACGGCGCGGTGGTGGGCGCGGCGATGCGCACGCTGCCGACCACCGCCTACGTCTCGCGGCTGCCCGGCGACGCGGTCGCGGCGCTCGTCCGCGCGTTCCAAGCCGCGAGCCCGTGGCTAACCGGCGTCACGGGCACCAAGGAGGACGCCGACGCCGTCGCCAGGGCTTGGTGCGAGACGCACGGCACGGCGTTCGAAACCGTCATTGCGCAGCGCATCCATGTGCTGGACCGCCTCCTCGCGCCGGTCGGTGTCCGGGGACATGCCAGGCTCGCCGGACATGCCGATGCCGGGCTGGTGGAGGGCTGGGAGCGGCAGTTCGCCGAGGAGGCGGAGTCGGCGCTCGACCCGGCCGCGCGCGTTCGCGGCGCCGCGCTGCGCATCGCAGAGCGCCGTGCGTGGTTCTGGGAGCACAACTTGGGTGCCGGCGCGGAACCCGTCTCGTACGTGGGTCACACGGGGCGCGTAGCGGGCGCCGTTCGGATCGGTCCGGTCTACACGCCCCCCGAGCGACGCGGCCACGGGTACGCGAGCGCGCTCGTCGCCGGCGTCAGCCGCCGCGCCCTGGACGACGGCGCGGAGCACGTGTACCTGTACACCGACCTGGCGAACCCCACCTCCAATAAGATCTACGCCGCGGTCGGGTACCGGCCCAGGTGCGACGTCGCGTCCCTCCGATTCGTCCCCGGTTCCTGAAGGTTGTCAGTGCCTGGTTGACCCATGGGTCAACCAGGCACTGACAACTGGCGGAAGCCGAGCTGCTAGCCGCGCAGGGTGTCGAGGACGCGTTCGGCGACGCCCGCTAGGAGCAGCCGGGTATGCCGCTCAGCGGCCTGGGCGTTCCCGCGCGCGACCGCCCTGGCCACCCGGCTGTGCAGGGCGACGGACTCCTGCGACACCTCCCGTACGCTCAGCACCAGCTCGCACTGGGCCCGCAGCATGGCGACGATCCCTGCCGTGAACTGGGTGAACACCCGGTTGCCCGAGCCGGTCAGCAGCGCCTGGTGGAAGTCGGTGTCGGCGCCGGTGTACGCCTCCGTGTCACCGCGGGCTGCGGCGTCGCGCATGCGCCCGGCGGCTTCCACGAGCACTGAGCCACCCTCTGGTTGTGCCGCCGCCAGCCGTGCGGCGACCGGCTCGACGGCGATCCGCAGCTCGAACAGCTCGCGCCAGACCCGCTCGCTGTGCGGGCCGTACGCGAGCCAGCCGATGACGTCCGGGTCGGTGAGGTCCCAGTGGCCGACCGCCCGCACGCGCGTGCCGACGTGCGGCCGCGCGGTGATCATCCCCTTGGCCTGCAGCACGCGCAGGGCCTCGCGCACGGCCGTACGCGACGCGCCGAGCCGCGCGCCGATCGCCACCGGCTCGAGGACCGTGCCCGCGGGTTCGGGCAGCGTCGCGAGGTGCTGGCCGAGCTCCGCGACGACACGGCGGTGCAGCTCGACACCCCGGGTCCTGCCCGGTGCCTGCCGGCCCGCCACTGACGCAGCCGGAGTCGCGCGCCTCGCCATCGGCTATGCGGGAACTGTTTGCGAGGCGATGTCCTTGGGCGTGTGCGTGACAACTTCCGGTGCGGTGTCGCCGACGATCACCGTGTCGTCGTGCCGGAACCCGCCGAGTCCGCCCACGTAGATGCCCGGCTCGGCCGAGTACACCTCACCCGTACGCAGCTCGCGGGTGCAGAACGCCATGTCCTCCGGGTACTCGTGGCCGGCGATCCCGATCCCGTGCCCGGTGCGGTGCAGGATGTGCTCGCCGAGGCCCGCTTTCTCGAAGACCGCGGCTGCCGCCGCGTCGACGTCGCAGACCTTGTTGCCTGCCACGAACGCGTCGACCGCCGCCTGCTGCGCCACGCACGTCGTCTCGAAGCAGTGCTGCTGCTGGGTTGTGGGAGAGCCGACGAACCAGGTGCGCTCGTTCTCGACGATCAGCCCGTTCAGCTGCGTGACCAGGATGTTGACGATCCCGTCGCCGGCCTCGATCCGCGTGCCCGTACGCGGCCCACCGTGCGGGGCCGCGGAGTCCGCGCCGCACTCGGAGTGCAGCCGTACGAACAGGTCCTCGCCGGGCAGCCGGCGGCACGCCTCGGCGCTGATCTCCGCGACCACGGCCGCGTCGAGCTCCTGGATGTAGCGGCCCGCGGCGAGCCCCGCGCGGTACCGCTCCTGGCCGAAGTCGCTCATCTCGCCTGCGATACGGACAAGGCGCAACTCCTCGTCGGTCTTGACCCACCGCAGCGGCCGCAGCAGCTCGTCCGCGCTCTCGGTGACCAGGTCGGGCAGCAGGCCGCGCAGCACCGCATGATCCGCCGGCGGCGTGTCGTAGCCCACCCTCGCCCGGTCGAGCCCTCGCGCGCGCAGCATGTCGGCGACGGTGGCGGCGAGGTCCAGCCGGAGCGGCACTCGGTGCTCGAGCCGGGGATGCTCGGAGTAGAACGACACGTCGTCCACCCACATCTGTCCGCGCTTGGTCGCCATCGTCACACCGTGGGTCGACAGCTCGTGCATCAGCGCGAACGGCTTGCCGTCGGCAGGCACCACGAGCAGCACCGGGCGCTCCCACGTCCGTACGTCCAACACGTAGTTGCTGAAGAAGAAGAAGTACTCCGGACCGGAGATCAGCACGGCATCCAGGCCGGCGGACCGCATCCCCGAGCGGAGGTTGGTGTAACGGCTGTCCGCGACCTCGGTACTGACGAACGGCATGAGCTCATCCTTCCTTCAGTGGCACCGGATTCTCCGGTGTCGGGACGTCGGTGTCGGCGGCGGCAGTGTTCCCGGACGCCTGGAGCGGGAGCAGGTCGTCGGCGGCGATGATCGCCACCGCGTCCTCCCCCTGGGACAGCCGGGTCGAACCCCGCTGCGCGACGGCCACGAGGTCGGTCTCGCCGCACCGCAGCGAGTAGCGCACGGTGTCACCCAGGTACGCGCGGCCGGTGACGGTGACCGGGAGCCTCGCCTCGTGGTCGGTCAGTCCCGCCTGACCGGCGTTCTCGAGCCGTACCTGCGCTGGCCTGATTCCCACGTACGCGGTGTCGGGGCGTTCCGGCAGCGGCAGGTCCAGGCCGTTGCGACCGCGCCACACCGTGCCGTCCCGCTCCCCGCGGAAGATGTTCTCCACCCCCATGAAGTCGGCGACGAACGTGGTTGCCGGCCGCTCGAACACCTCGTCGGGAGCACCCAGCTGCTCGATCCGGCCGGCGTTGATGACCGCGACCCGGTCGGAGATGGCGAGCGCTTCTTCCTGGTCGTGGGTCACGAACAGCACGGTCTGGCCGAGTCTGAGCTGCAGCGCGCGGAGCTCCAGCCGGATCTCCGCGCGGAGTTTCGCGTCCAGGTTGGAGAGCGGCTCGTCCATCAGCAGTACGCCTGGTTGCACTGCGACGGCGCGGGCGACCGCCACCCGCTGCTGCTGGCCTCCGGAGAGCTGCGCCGGATATCTATCGGCGAGTTCCGCGATGCCCATCAGGTCGAGCGACTCCCGCACGCGGTTCGCGATCTGGTTGCGCGGCAGGCGCCGTGCCCGCAGCCCGTACGCGACGTTGTCGGTCACCCGCATGTGCGGGAACAGCGCGTAGTTCTGGAAGACGATCGCGGAGTCGCGCCGGTACGGCGGTGCCTCGGTGATGTCCTTGCCGCCGAGCAGGACCTGGCCGGAGTCCGGCTGCACGAAGCCGGCGACGACGTTGAGCGTCGTGGTCTTGCCGCACCCGCTCGGACCGAGCAGGCTGACCAGTTCGCCCTGGGCGACCTCGACGTCGACGTCGTCGAGCACCTGCTTGTGGTCGTACGACTTGGCGATGTGCTGGATGCCCAGCGTCGTCATGAGGCCGTCCTCTGCGTCATTGTCTCGTCCCGCCCGCGAAGGCCTCGCCGAACCGGATGAACCGGTTGGCGACGACGAGCAGGATGGCGATCAGCGCGACCTGGACGGTCGACATCGCCGCGATCGTCGGGTCGACCTTGAAGCGCGCGTACTGCACCATCGCGACCGGCAGCGTCGTCTGCCCGGGGGCGACCAGGAACAGGCTGATCTCCAGGTCACCGAAGGAGAAGATGAACGCGAAGATGAACGCGCCGATTAGCGAGGGACGCAGCAGCGGCAACGTGATGTGCCACAGCGTTCCTGCCGGCCCGTACCCTAGGTCGAGCGACGCGCGCTCGACGTCGTGACCGATGCCCACGAGGCCGGCGTACGCGAGCCGGAACGTCCACGGCAGGGTGATGACGGAGTGCGCGACGAGCAGCGCCCACGTCGTGGGCACGAGGGCCGCCTGCACCACGCCGGACAGCGTGTACAGGTAGATGTACAGGGCCATGCCCGAGACGATGGCCGGGATGACGAGCGGCAGCACGAACCCGTTCTCGAACGCCGTGCGGGCGCCCAGGCGCGATCTGGAGAGGCCGACGGCCGCGAGCACCCCGAGCGCGACCGAGACCACGGCCGTGATCGCCGCCAGCTCCAGGCTGTACAGCAGTCCCTGGAACAGGTCGGGCTGGTGTGTGAGGCCGATGAACCACTTGAGCGAGTAACCGTTCGGCGGGAAGGAGAGGAACGCGGGCCGGAAGAACGCCATCCAGATCACGAGCGCGACCGGCAGGAGCATGAACACGTACGTGAACACGCCCGCGACCGTCATCCACGCGGAGCGCTTCACGTGGCCGCCCTCCTCCACCGTTCGAACTGTCGTCGCAGCAGCCAGCCGTACGTGACCACGACGAGCAGGCACATCGCCAGCAGCAGCGCGGCCATCGCGGCGCCGAACGGCCAGTTGTTGTCGGTGGTGATGGTGTCGTACACCTCCGGGGCGAGCATCGGCACCTGCGACCCGCCGACGAGCAACGGCGTCGCGTACGCGTTGATGCACAGCACGAAGACCAGCGAGGTGCCCGCCACGACCCCGGGCAGTATCTGCGGGAGCGTGACCTGGCGGAAGACCCGGAGCGGCCGCGCGCCGAGGGAGAGCGCGGCTCGTTCGGTCGCGGGGTCGAGCGCCTCCATCGAGGCCTGCAGCGTCAGCACCATGATGGGCAGGACGACCGAAGCGATGGCGATGCCGACCGTGATCGCCGAGTGCAGCATCTCCTGCGGTTTGGACACCAGGTGCAGCCAGGTGATGAGGGTGTTGACGACGCCGTTGTAGCCGAGCAGGGCGACCCAGCCGATCGACCGCACCACGTTGCCGACGAGCAGCGGGAAGACCGTCGCGATGATGAGCGCGGACTTGGCACGCGGCCCGCTCTTGGTGATCAGGTACGCCACTGGCAACGCGAGCACGAGCGTCATCGCCGTCGATCCGACTGCGATGAGCAGCGTACGCACGAGCGTGTGCACGTAGTACGCGCTCGTGAAGAAGCGCGCGAAGTTGTCGATCGTGAACGCCGGGACGGCGATGACCGTCTTGGACGGGATCTCGAAGCTGAACCGCAGGAAGTACGCGATGGGCGCGATGAAGAACACGACCACCACCAGTGTCGCTGGTGCGACGAGCGTCAGCCCGTACCGTCCGGTGAGTCTCATGCGTCAGTCAGAGTCAGTGGTTGACGATCTGGCGCTTCCAGATCCGGTGCCAACGCTCGTCGGTCTTGGCGATCCATTTGGCGTCGAGTGGCTTGATCTTCTTCTCCTCGGCGGGAGTGAAGCTGAGGGCCTTCTTCAACTTCCCCGGCAGCTCCGCGTTGTCGACGGTCGGGGAGTAGCCCATGTTCTTGGCGAAGTCGCGCTGGGCGCTCGGTGCGAGCATCGCGTTGAGGTACTTGTAGGCCGCTTCCTTGTGTGGCGCGTTCTTCGGTATGCCTGCGGCGAAGATGATCGGGAAGGTGCCCTCCTCAGGCACGACCGATCCGATCGGTGCGCCACCGCCCTTGTTCCACTGGTAGGCACGGGCCTTCCAGTCGAGGGTCAGCCAGACCTGGCCGGACTGTAGGCCCTGTCCGAGCTGTTCCTGGGAGCCGAAGACCTGGACGTTGTCGGCGAGCTGCTTGAGCTTGGGCACGCCCTTGGCCCAATTGTGCCTGGGATGGCCACCCGTCGCGAGCGTCGCGGCGGCGTGGTAGAAGTCGTCCCACTGGATCGTCTGGATTCCGATCTTCCCCTTGTACTTGGGGTCCCACAGTGCCTTGAAGGACGTCGGTGCCGGCTTGACCTTGTTCTTGTTGTAGCAGATGACGTTGCCGGAGTAGATGTGCGGGATCCAGTACGGGTTGCGCAGGTTCTTGGGTATGTGCGACCAGTTCGGGATCTTCTTCGGGTCCAGCTTCGTCATCAGCCCGGCATCGATCATCTTCTGCATGTCGATGTCGGACAGCTCCGTGACGTCCATCGTGCCGGTCTTGCTGTCGCCCTGGGTACGCATCTTGGTCATCCGCGCGCCCTGGTCCGCGGTGTCGAAGACGGGGTTCGGTGCGTTCTGCTGCTTCTCCAGGAGGGGGAGGACGAACCGCTTCTGGAAGTTCTCGTAGTCGCCGCCCCAGCTACCGACGACGACCTTGGACCCGCCGGGCGGTCCGGCCGGGTTGGGGCCGCCTCCGCCGCAGGCGGCGGTTCCGGCGAGGAGCGCGGTGATGGTGGCGAGCAGGGCGATGCGGTGCGGTCGGAACATGGTGAACCACCTCGGAAGGGTGCGTGGTCAGGTGGCGCAGAGGAGATCCTCGATGCCGCGCGGGTAGGTCGTCAGGTACTCGGCGCCGTCGTCGGTGACGAGCGCGGTGTCGGAGTGCCGGAAGCCGGCAAGGCCGGGAACGTACAGCCCGGGTTCGATGGAGAACACCATCCCGGGTTCGAGTACGGTGTGGTCGCCGACGTCGAGGAACGGGCCCTCGTGAATCTGAGTGCCGAGCCCGTGTCCGGTGTGGTGGCGCCAGTACTCGGTGATGCCGTGCTCGTCGAAGTACGCGCGCACGGCGCCGTCGACGTCGCTGCAGCGCGCCCCCGGCCGCAGCGCCTCGAAGGCCGTCTCCTGCGCGCCGACCATGAGCGAGAAGAAGCGACGTTGCTCGGGCGTCGGCTCGCCGAGCACCATCGTGCGCTCCAGCTCGCACTTGTAGCCCCACACGAGCGCCGACGCACCGGTGACGAGGACATCGCCGGTATGCATGGTGAGGTCCTTGGGGATGGCGTGCGGGAAGGCGGAGTTCGGCCCGATCTGGCTGCGGAAACCGGCGACGACGTTCAAACCGCCCGGGCTGCGCGGGTCGTACGCATCGCCGTGCGCGGCGACCAGTTCGGCCATCCCGGCGCGGGAGGCGGCGAGGGACACGTCGGTCTCGTTGGCGCCGTCGGCGCAGCCGTCCTGCAGGTACCTGTGCGTGATGTCGCTCCAGCGGGAGCTCTCGCGCAGCAGCGCCTGCTCGTCGCTCGACTTGACGTACCGCAGCTGCTCCAGCGTCTCGGCGCAGCGCACGAGGACCGCATCGGGGAGCAGCTCGGGAAGCTTCGGTCCGCGGTAGCCGTACGGGCTCGCGTAACCCTCGGCGTCGACGAGGAGCGTCGGCGCGGACGTGCCCGTCATCTCGCGTACCAGGCTGGTGAGGCTCTCCATCGGGTGGCTGTCGCCCGGATAGTCCGGGTAGGTCGCGACCCGGTCGACGATCGCCGTCGCCTGGACGTGCTCGCGCTCGAGCTGGGGCACGAATGCGACAGCCTCGTCGCGGCTCAGGACGAGCGCGAGCGGGCGCTCGGTGGCGATGAACGCGAAGCCGCTCAGGTAGAACGCCGCGGCGGAGGAGAAGATCACCGCCGCCTGCGGGCGATCCTGGGCGTGCGCGTCGAACAGTGCCTGCCGCCGCGCGCGTATCTCCGGCTGCTCGATCCGCAAGACCACCATGGCACGCTCCCCGAGTGTTGAACGGTCCGTGTGTAGCAATTCGTATGAATAAAGTCAACGGTCCGGCCGGCGACCTGCTAGGGTGAAATAACTTCGACAAGAACGTGAAGGACGTGTTTCGCCTGTGTGTGGCCTTGCGGCCCTACTTTCGGCTCATTGCATCGACTCCGATCCGTCCGACCAGTTCACCGACGTTCTTGACAGCGCCCTCGACCAGTTGGCCCATCGCGGCCCCGATGGCGCCGGTAGCGAACGCGCGGGTGGCGGTCACCTGCTCGGGCACCGTCGCCTCGCGATCATCGACCCTGCGGGTGGTCGGCAGCCGCTGACCACCGGCTCGGGTGACGCGCTGGTCGCGAACGGCATGATCTACAACGACCTCGAACTGCGCGGCGACCTCGGCTCTGCCAGGTATGCCACGGGCAGCGACAGCGAGTCCATCCTGCACGCCACGCGCGAGTGGGGGAGCGCCGCGCCGCAGCGGCTGGACGGCATGTTCGCGTACGTCTACGCTTCACCCGACCGCGTGATCGTGGCCCGTGACCCGCTCGGCATCAAGCCGCTCTACCGCGTGCGCGTCGGTGACGTCGAGGGCTTCGCCAGCGAGGTGAAGGCGTTCGACGGCATCGCGGACGAGATCGAGGAGTTCCCCGCGGGCCACGTGTTCGACAGCGACCGAGGGTTGAGGCGCTACTACGAGGTGCCCGAGCCCCAGCTGGTACACCGCCCGCCGAAGCGCGTGGCGAGCGACCTACGCGAGGTGCTGGAGGCCGCGGTCGTCAAGCGGCTGCGCAGCGACGTACCCCTGGGTGCGCTGCTATCGGGCGGCCTGGACAGCTCGGTGATCTGCGCGCTC
Organism: Streptosporangiales bacterium; assembly: GCA_050698355.1. Lineage (GTDB taxonomy): Bacteria > Actinomycetota > Actinomycetes > Streptosporangiales > WHST01 > JBOHBN01. The sequence continues at coordinate 17,823 of JBOHBN010000340.1, forward strand.
GCGCGCCAGCACGTCGACGAGCTGCACACGTTCGCCGTCGGGCTGCCGGGCAGCGCCGACCTGCGTGCCGCGCGGATCGTCGCCGACCATCTGGGCACCATCCACCACGAGCTCGTAATCCACGAAGCGGACGTGCTGCGTGAGCTGCCGGATGTGTTGTGGCACCTGGAGTCCGCCGACGTCGATCTCGTACGGTCGGCCGTGGTCAACTGGCTGGTGATGCGGCTGGCGGCACAGCACGTGACCGTGGTGCTGACCGGTGAGGGATCGGACGAGCTGTTCGCCGGCTACGCCTACCACGCCGGCTACGATGATCCCGGGCTGTTGCAGGCGGAGCTGCGGCGGTCGCTCGCCTCGATGCACAACATCAACCTGCAGCGCGTCGACCGGATGTCGATGGCGCACGGGCTCGAAGCGCGGGTGCCGTTCCTCGACACCGACGTCATCGCCGAGGCGATGCGCGTGCACCCGCTGCTGAAGCAGCGCGACCCGCGCACCGGCGAGCCGGTGGAGAAGTGGATACTCCGCTCGGTGGCCGAGGGCCTGCTACCCGACGAGGTGGTGTGGCGTACCAAGGCGCAGTTCGACGAGGGCACCGGCATGTCCGATCTGCTGCCGCGGCTCGCGGAGAGCGAGCCCGGCGGCGAGGCCGGCTGGTACGCCGACCTGCTCAGCAAGAGGTTCGAGCAGCCTGAGCACGTACACGCCGCCGCCGGCACCTGGGTCGACGACCGGGTCCCTGCCACTTCCTGATCTCGTGTCAGTAGCTCAGCTCGCTGTAGCGGGCTGAGCTACTGACAGCTCAGACCTGCGA
>JBOHBN010000341.1:0-45621 GCA_050698355.1 Streptosporangiales bacterium
GCCTTCGGGAGCGGCGAACAGCCACGCCGGCGAGTCCTTGCCGTCAGCCCATCGATCGATGATCGGCGTGAGTTCCGAGACCAGAGGCACGGTCCGGGCGCGGTGCATCTTCACCGTGTCCTCGTAAAGCGCTCCATCGCCGTGATAGACGATCATAGCCGGCGCCGACGATGCACTAGGTACGCCGCCGGCCAAACAACAACGGCAGTCAAGAGCCCGGTCCCGGGTGCGACAAGCGTTCCCCACGGGTCAGGCAGCATCGCCAGTCCCCAGAACGTACGCTTCGTCCGGGATCTGACGGTTGACGAAACCGGCCGACCTGCCGATCGATGAGTTCTGGGTCGTGCGGAGATCACAGCATACAGGACCGCTGGCAGACTGACGCGCCTGTACCCGAAGGAGACGCATGGCAAAGCTCATCTACTCGATGATCACCTCGCTCGACGGCTACGCCGAGGCGGCGGAGGGCGACCTCGGCAGGGGGGCCGAAGACCAGGAGGTGCATACCTTCATCGGCGACCTCTTCCGCCCCGTGGGCACGTTCCTCTACGGCCGGCGGATGTACGAGACGATGATCTTCTGGGAGACTGTGCACGCTGAGCCCGACGTGCCGCCGCACATCCTGCAGTACGCGCGCGACTGGCAGGCCGCGGAGAAGATCGTGTACTCCACGACGCTGGAGTCGGTGTCCAGCGCAAAGACCCGGATCGAGCGGGCCTTCGACCCGAACGCGGTGCGTAAGCTCAAGGCCGAGGCTGATCACGACCTCACCGTCGACGGCCCGAACCTTGCGGCCCAGGCGATCGCTGACGGGCTAGTGGACGAATACCACCTGTTCATCACCACGAGCGTGGTCGGCGGCGGCAAGCGGTTCTTCCCCGACGGCGTGCGCCTCGATCTCGAGCTGGTCGAGGAGCGTGCCTTCGACAGCGGACTGATCTACGCGCGCTACCGGACCCGCTGAGCCGCACCGGTTGATGACGCTGCCGGCGGCCGAGCCGGGGCAGGCGAGACTGGTCGCGTGGGACGGCGACCCGCAGCACCGCATCGCCGCCGGTCGCGCTGACCAGTGCCCCGCGCCGACATTCGGTCACTACACGCGCGGTCCCGAATGGGTGGGCGCGGGGCGCAGGACGCGTTCGAGCGCCTCGCGGAACTCTGCCGGTGACGGCGTCTCGTCGGAGAGCAGGGAGTTGACCATCAGTCCGTCGACGAGCCCGACGACCGAGCGCGCGGTGTTCGGATCGTCGGTGTACCGGCGGACGAGCCCGGAGAGCAGGTCGGTCCACACCCGTGCGGCGGGACGCAGCGCCGGACGGCGCGCGGCCAGCAGGTAGAGCTCGTACTCCGCCACCAGGCGCACACGCCGGCTCGCGGCGTGGGCCATCAGCTCCGCGAGCCGGTCCAGGGCCTCGTCACCGGGCAGTGCCGCGATCACCGCGAGGTCGGCTCCGTACGCCTCGCAGGACGCGGTCAGCGCGGCGACGAGGAGGTCGTCGATCGTGTCGAAGTAGTAGGTCGCGGCGGTCTTCGGCACGCCCGCCTCGCGTGCGACCGCGCGGTGCGATATCCCGCCGACGCCGTCGCGCTCGACGACACGCAGCGTCGCGTCGATGAGCGCCTGCCGCCTGCGCTCGCCCTTCGCGCGGCGTCCGTCGGCATGCATGCCCAGCGTACTAATGGCTGCCTCCCAGCTCCAGGGCGGCAACCCCGGCGATGACGAACCCCACCCCCGCGATCTGGATCCAGCTCAGCCGCTCGTCGAAGGCGAGCGCGCCGATGAACGCGACGAGCGCGATACCGCACGCCGACCAGATGGCGTACGTGACGCCGATCGTCAGGCCACGCTTCAACACGATGCTCAGTAGGCCGAGCGCGGCCACGTACCCCGCGATCGCGAACACCGACGGCCCCAGTTTGGAGAACCCCTCCGACAGCCGTAGCGCGACGGTGCCCGACACCTCGCAGAGGATGGCCGCGGCCAGCAGCAGGTAGGTCATGGGACACCCAACAGAAGAAGTTGAACGACTGTCCCACATTCTCCCACGCGGTTACTGGCGCGTCCAGTCACGCAGTTGTCATAGTGCCCGTTCGAGCAGCTCGGCGAGGTGCGCCAGGTCGCGTACGTGCGTGCCCGCGTGCGGCACCAGGCAGTTGCCGAACGGGTCCAGGTGCACCGGTTGCAGGCCCACGGCGACGGCGCCAGCGACGTCGGTGCTCACCATGTCGCCCACCATGACCGTGCGCTCCGGGGCGGTGCCGACGGCGTCGAGGCCGAGCTTGAAGATGCCCGGCGCGGGCTTCTCGATGCCCGCGAGGTACGAGTCGACGACCGCTCGCACCCGCGCGCCAGACCCGTCGGCGACCTGGCACACGCCGGCATCGCGGAGCTGCCGTTCGACCGTGCCGGCCGCGTTGGAGATCACCGCGAGCTCCAGCCCCCTGCGCGCCAGCTCGCGCACCCCCGTACGCGCTCCCGGCACCGCGCGCGTCCACACGCCCGCCCCGAACACCGGGCGAAGGCTGCGCGCGACCTCGCCGGCGCGCTCCCCCGCCCCGCAGACCTCGGCGTACGTACGCGTGTACACCTCCCAGTCACCGAGCCCGGCCTCCGCATGGGCCTGGTCACGAGCCGCGACGGAGGCGTAGTGTGCTCGGTCGAGCTGGCTGGCGGATGCCTCGACACCGAGTGCCGCGAGCGCGGGCAGGATGACGTCGGGATCTGGCATGATCAAGACGCCGCCCGCGTCGAGGAGCACGGCGTCTACGGGTCCGTCGATGGGCATGAGTAGATAGTGTCAACCGGCACGGAACATCGCATCGAAAGGTGGCGTCTCAGCCGATATGCGTGACGGACGATTTCTCGGTATGACTTTCGCCAGCTTCGGCGTGCCGATGACCGTGGGCGGCCTCGGGTGGCTCGCCCGCACCGCCCGGCACCGCATCCGGCTCGAGCCGGTCACCGCGACCGTCGTGCGGGCGTACCAGGGCACCAGGTACGTCACCTACGCCGGCGGAGCGTTCACCGAGCACCCCACGCACCGGGTCGAGGTGGTCTACAACCACCCGGCCGACCCCGACGACGCGTCCGTACGGGTGCTGCACCTCACCGTCCACCGCAAGCACCGGCCCAACTCGCGGCTGCGACTGCTCGTCGATCCTGACAATCCGGACTTCCGGCCGCTGTCCTACGGGCTGGCCGGCTACCTGGCACCGGCACGGTTCGCCGCGATCGCCGGACCCGTCGCGGTGGCGGGCCTGGGCCTGCTGATCATCCGCTGATGCCCGACCAGACGAGTACGGCCGAGCGGTTCCTCGCCCTGCACCAGGGACCGGAGCCCTTGCTGCTGCCCAACCCGTGGGACCAGGGTTCCGCGCGGCTGCTCGCGTCCCTCGGCTTCCAGGCACTCGCCACGACCAGCAGCGGGTTCGCCGCCACGCTCGGCCGCCTCGACGGGCACCTGTCCAGGGACGAGGCACTGGTTCACGCCGAGCTGATCGCCGGGTCGACGGACCTGCCCGTGTCGGCGGACCTGGAGAACGCGTTCGCCGACGAGCCGGACGGCGTGGCCGACACCATCAGCCGGGCGGTACGCGCGGGACTGGCCGGTGCCTCCGTCGAGGACTACACCGGCCGTCCGGACGCCCCGATCTACGAGCGTGCGCTCGCCGTAGAGCGGGTCGCCGCAGCGGCGGAGGCCGCGCACGGCGGTGCCGTCCACCTCGTGCTCACCGCTCGGGCCGAGAACCACCTGCATGGTCGCCTCGACCTGGCCGACACGATCGCCCGGCTCCAGGCATACCAGGAGGCCGGCGCCGACGTGCTCTACGCGCCGGGGCTGACCCGCACGGAGGACATCCGTCAGGTCGTGTCCGCGGTCGACCGCCCGGTCAACGTGCTGGCGCTGGCTGACGGCCCGCCGGTTTCCGAGCTCGCCGAGCTGGGCGTGCGCCGGGTCTCGGTAGGAGGCGCGTTCGCGTTCGCCGCGCTCGGTGCGGTCGTCGAGGCCGCGCGCGAGCTGCAGGGCGCCGGGACGTACGGCTACACCGCGCGCACGCGTACGGGCCAGCAGGCGGCGCGCTCCGCCTTCGGCTAGGTGTACCCAGCTAGGGCGTACCGCGTTCGGCGACCGTGGACGCGAAGTCGATCACGGTATGTAGATCAACGCGTGCTTCTCATGGCGAGCAAGGTGAGGGAAGTGGGTCTGAGGGTACTTACCGTGATCGACAACGAACTGCCACTTTCGCGTGGACGTGATCAGCCCGCAAGCCAACGCGGGGTTTGGCGGCTCGGGGTCGGACGCAGGGGTTGCGTCGATGTGTGGGCGGCGTCCGCGGGGCCAGCGCCCCTAGGTCCGGCCAGCGGGCAGGGTGCGGGGCATGGCGAAGTAGAGCGCGTTCGCGTTGACCTCGGCACCCGCAGCGTCGGCGCAGCCCTCGATCAGCAGCGGGCGTACACCCTGCTGGTACGAGAGCCGCGCGTACGGGCCGTCGACACAGGCGAGGCCATCGACCAGGTAACGGACGTTCATCGACACCGTCTCCGGCTCGCCCTCCTGCACCCCGGCGAGGCGGGTGCGCCCGCGGGTGTCCTCGTCGCTGCTCGCACTCACCACGACCCCGTCGGCCCCGAGCTCGAGCAGCACCGCGGCGTACTCGTCGGCGACCAGGGCGATCCGGCGGACGGCCGCGGCGAGCGCGTCGCGCTCCACCACGAGCCGCCCGGCAAAGCTCGTCGGCATCTTGCGCAGCACGTCGGGGTAGCTGCCGTCGAGCAGCCGGATCGTGCTGGCTGCGGTCTCGGTGGCCAGCGTCAACCGGCGCTCCTCGGCGGTATCGAGACCGAGGGAGAGCTGCGGCGATCCGGTAAGGCCGCGCACGGCCTCGGCCAGCAGGCGCGCAGGCACCACGGCGCTGACCGGTTCGGTCGTGGTGGCCGGCTGCCACCCGACATGGTGGCACGCGACCCGGTACCGGTCGGTGGTCGTGAAGGTGAGCCGCTCCGGCTCGACGTCCAGGCAGATGCCCGACAGCAGCGGGACGGTCTCGTCGCGCAACGCGATCCGGGCGGTGGCGCTCACCGCCGTCCCGAGTGCCTTGGCGTCGACCTGCCCGACCGGTGACGCCCCCATGGGGACGGACGGGTAGTCCTCGAGGGGTAGTACCGGCAGCGTGAACTGGCTACCCGCCGACTCCAGGTAGACGCCGGCGTCCTTCGCGGCGACCGAGACCTCGCTGTCGGGAAGCATGCGCAGAATCTCGGCGAACATCCGCCCGGGGACGAGCACCTCGCCCGCCTCTTCGACCTGGGCGGGCGTGCGAGCGACCGAGCTGGCCTCGTAGTCGTACCCGGTCACCGTGACATCGCTCGCGCCCGCGGTGACGCGGACTCCGGCGAGCACGGGTGTGGCCGGCCGCGTCGCGGCATGCCGCGCGGCGAACGCCGCCGCGGCCGCCAGGTCGGCTGTCCCCACTTGGACTCGCATCGAAACCTCCGCCCCGTCGTCTGCTGGACGTAAACGTACGGCCCGCCGCCGACACGTGCCAGACCGGGGACCGGCGTCAGCGGCCGGGGATGTCGACCTTCCCGGGAGGTGCGACGGCGTCCAGGGCGACCAGGTCGTCGGCCGTGGGCTGCCAGGAGGCCGCGGCGGCGTTCGCCGCGACCTGCTCCGGCTTGGTCGCGCCGCAGATCACCGACGCCACCCCCGGCTGCGCGGCCAGGCCGCCGACGGCGACATCGACGGGTGTGAGGCCGCGCTCGTCGGCGTACCGCTGCAGCCCCTCCAGACGGTCGAAGTCGGTACGTTCGAGCACCTCCGGCAGCGTCTCCAGCCGGGTGCCGGGAGGTGCGCTCTCGCCGCGGCGGTACTTGCCGGTCAGCAGGCCCCTGCCGAGCGGGAAGAACGGCAGCAACCCGACCCCGAACCGCTCGCAGGCCGAGATGAGCTCGAGCTCGGCGTCGCGCTCGAGCAGGTTGTAGTTCTCCTGCGTGCTGATCATGCGGGCCGAGCCGATCGCCCGGGCGGTCCAGTCGGCGTCGGCGACCTGCCAGGCCGCGAACTGCGACGACCCGATGTAGCGCACCTTGCCCTCGCGGACCAGGTCGGTGACCGCGTCCAGGCTCTCCTCGATCGGCGTCAGCGGGTCGGGTTCGTGCATCTGGTACAGGTCGATCCGGTCCGTGCCGAGGCGTCGCAAGCTCGCCTCGACCGCCGTACGGATGTACCGCCGGGACCCGCGCGCGCCGAAGTCGGGCCCGTTCGTGCCGTGCATGTCCTTGCCGAACTTCGACGCCACGACGATGCGGTCACGCTCGCTGCCGAGCGCCGCCCCGAGCAGCTCCTCGCTCGCGCCCAGCCCGTAGATGTCGGCGGTGTCGAAGAAGGTGATGCCCGCGTCCAGCGCCGCGGTGACGACCGACCGCACCTGGTCGCCGTCGATGCGCCGGCCGAACGCGTTGCATCCGAGGCCGACCACCGATGCGGTGAGACCCGAGTCGCCCAACCTGCGATACGCCATGTCTGCCATGGTTCCCGAACCTATCGGGTAGGCATCGTGGAAGGATCGCGGGCGTGAGCGACTCGTACCCTTTCCTCGAGCACGGCGGCGTGCTGGCGTTCGCCCACCGCGGCGGCACGTTCGCGGGCCTGGAGAACTCCATGGCGGCGTTCGAGCACGCGGTGTCCCTCGGCTACCAGTACCTCGAGACCGACGTGCACGCGACGAGCGACGGCGTGCTCGTCGCTTTCCACGACGACACGCTGGACCGCACCACCGACAGCACGGGACGCATCGCCGAGATGCCCTGGTCCGAGGTCTCCCAGGCACGTATCGGCGGGAGCGAGCCCATCCCGCGGTTCGTGGAGCTGCTGGACGCGTGGCCGGACGTGCGCATCAACGTCGACGTCAAGGAGGACACGGCGGTCGAGCCGTTCCTCGACCTGCTCCGCGGGCGCACCGCCGACCTGGAAAGGCTCTGCGTCGCGGCGTTCGCCGACTCGCGACTGCACCGGGTCCGTGCCGCGCTCGGCCCGCGCCTGTGCACGTCGATGGGACGCATCGAGGCCGCTCGACTACGCGTGGCGGCGTGCGGCGAACCGCTCTCCCCGCTCGCACCACACGGCGTCCCCTGCGTCCAGGTGCCGGTGCGGTACGGCCCCCTGCCCGTTGTCACGTCCGACTTCGTACGGGCCGCGCACGCCCGCGGGGTGCAGGTGCACGTCTGGACGGTCAACACCCGGCCGGAGATGGAGCGCCTGCTGGACCTCGGCGTCGACGGCCTGATCTCCGACGAGATCGAGACGCTGCGCGCCGTACTCTCCGAGCGCGGCGTGTGGGTACCGCGTGCCGTCGAGGGCACGTGACGAGAGGTGCGGCCGCGCGCCTAGCGCCCTCGCAACGGCGCCGCGAGCAGCGCGGCTGGTACTTCTACGACTGGGCGAACTCGGTGTTCCCCACGACGGTGCTGACGGTGTTCCTCGGACCGTACCTGACCGAGATCACCCGGGCCGCCGCAGGCGCGGACGGCCTGGTCCACCCGCTCGGGATCCCGGTGGCCGCGGGGTCCTTCTTCCCGTACGCGGTGTCGGTCGGCACCGTCGTCCAGGTCATCGCGCTGCCCATCACCGGGACGATCGCCGACAGGTCACGGCATCTGAAGGAGCTGCTGGCGGCGTTCGCGCTCACCGGCGCCCTCGCGACCGCCGCAATGTTTTTCCTTGCCGGGTCCCGCTACCTGCTCGGCGGTGCGCTGTTCCTCGTCGCGAACACCGCTCTCGGCATGTCCGTCGTGGTGTACAACGCCTTCCTCAACCAGATCGCGACGCCCGACGAGCGCGACGGGGTGTCGTCGCGGGGCTGGGCGGTCGGGTACCTCGGCGGCGGCGTGCTGCTCGGGCTCAACCTGGTGCTGTACCTCGGCCACGAGTCGCTCGGCCTGCAGTCGGGCACGGCGGTGCGGTTGTGCCTGCTGTCCGCCGGCGTGTGGTGGGCCGCGTTCACCGCGATCCCGCTGCGTGCGCTGCGCAACCGCGAGCCGTCGCGCGTCGAGCACGGCGGACGCCTCACCGCCGGGTTCGCGCAGCTCGGCCGGACCCTCGGCGGGCTGCGCCGCTACCCCCGCACGCTGCTCTTCCTCGTCGCGTTCCTGCTGTACAACGACGGCATCCAGACCGTCATCGCGCTGGCCGCCACGTACGGCGCGCAGGAGCTGGGGCTCGAGCAGCAGGTGCTGATCTCGACCATCCTGATGGTGCAGTTCGTGGCAGTGATCGGCGCGCTGTCGCTGGGCCGCCTGGCACGCATCTTCGGCACGAAGCGGGTGGTGCTGGCGAGCCTCTTGCTCTGGACGCTCGTGGTGATCGCTGCGTACTTCCTGCAGGCGGGCGCGGCGACGCAGTTCTACGTGCTGGGCGCGTTCATCGCGATCGTGCTCGGCGGCAGCCAGGCACTGTCGCGATCGCTGTTCTCCCAGCTCATCCCGCCCGGCCGGGAGGCGGAGTACTTCGGCTTCTACGAGATCAGCGACAAGGGCACGAGCTGGATCGGGCCGCTGGTGTTCGGGCTCGCGCTGCAGGTCACCGGTTCGTACCGGATCGCGATCGTGTCCCTCATCGTGTTCTTCGTGGTCGGGTTCGTGCTGCTGGCGGCGACGAATATCCCGCGCGCGGTGCGCGAGGCCGGGAACCCGGTGCCTGAGAGGATCTGAGGGACGACGGCGAAGGAGGAGCTGACCATGCCCGAGGAAGTCCTGGTCGAACGGCTACGCGGCCTCGGCACGACCATCTTCGCCGAGATGTCCGGCCTCGCCGTACGCACCGGATCGATCAACCTGGGGCAGGGCTTCCCCGACACCGACGGCCCCGACGAGATCCTCGGCCGGGCAGCCGCCGCGATCACCGGGCACGAGGCGAACCAGTACGCGCCCGGGCCGGGCTTCCCCGCGCTGCGCGAGGCCGTCGCCGGGCACCGGCGCCGGTTCTACGGTCTCGAGTACGACCCGGACACCGAGATCCTCATCACCGCCGGCGCCACCGAGGCCATCGCCGCGGCGCTGCTCGCCCTCGTCGAACCCGGCAGCGAGGTCGTGGCCCTGGAGCCGTACTACGACTCGTACGCCGCCGGCATCGCGCTCGCGGGCGGCACACGCAAGCCGGTGCCGCTGCGGCCGCCGGACTTCGCCTTCGACACGGCCGCCCTGCGCGCGGCCGTCACGCCCAACACCAGGGTGCTGCTGCTCAACTCACCCCACAATCCCAGCGGCGCGGTGCTCACCCGGGCGGACCTGGACGCGATCGCCGATGTCGTACGCGAGCACGACCTCATCGTGATCACCGACGAGGTGTACGAGCACCTCGCGTACGACCGGCCGCACATCCCGTTCGCCTCCCTTCCGGGCATGCGCGACCGCACCGTGTCGATCTCCTCGGGCGGCAAGACGTTCGCCGTCACCGGCTGGAAGACCGGCTGGGTGTGCGCGCCGCCGCACCTGGTGCAGGCGGTGACGACGGCCAAGCAGTTCCTCACGTTCACTGCGAACGGCCCGTTCCAGCTCGCCGTCGCGGAGGCGCTCGCGCTGCCCGACGCGTACTTCACCGAGCTCAACGAGGGCATGCGCAAGCGCCGTGACCTGCTCTGCGAGGGCCTCGCGGACGTCGGGTTCGAGGTCTACGTCCCGTCGGGTACGTACTTCGTGACCACCGACGTTCGCCCGCTCGGCTTCGACGACGGCCTGTCGCTGTGCCGCACGCTGCCGGAACGGTGCGGTGTCGTCGCCGTGCCGCATCAGGTCTTCTACGACGACAAGGAAGCGGGACGCCACCTGGTCCGGTGGGCGTTCTGCAAGCGCACCGACGTGCTGGCAGAAGCTGTCAACCGATTGCACGCACTGCGTAAGAACGTGTTTGGAAACTAGCCATGTGACCGGGGTGGACCGGAGTCGTCAACGTGTCGGTGCTGTCTCACGTCCGAGCCGCAAAGGGTTCACCTCGACTTCACCTTTCCAAACACGTTCTAAGGGTGGACGTTAGAGTCGAGAGTGGTCGCAGGGGAATCCTGCGGGTTCACGCCAGCGTTGTACCAGACGAAGTCAAGCGGGAGGACACTCGAGATGGCTGAGCGATCCCTCAGGGGCACCCGCCTCGGGTCGATGAGCTACGAAGACGACCGCGACACCGACCTGGCACCGCGGCAGGAGATCGCCTACGACTGCCCGCAGGCGCACGCCGTGGTGGTGACCTTCGCCGAGGAAGCGGAGATCCCCTCCACCTGGGAGTGCCGCACCTGCGGCATGACCGCGTTCCGGCGGGACGCCGAGCAGGACGAGGAGAAGAAGGCCAAGACCCAGCGCACGCACTGGGACATGCTGCTGGAGCGTCGCTCCATCGACGAGCTCGAGCAGCTGCTCGAGGAGCGCCTGGAGCTGCTGCGCCAGAACAAGCCGTCCGGCGGCACAAAGCCGTCCGGCGGCACCAAGCAGTCCGGCGGCAGCGGCAAGCGCAGCGCCTGAGCGGCCGCCCGTACCGTTCGCGTTCGCGGTGTCGGTCGGGGTTTCTGAAAAGGCACTTGCCTCGATGAACCGGGACTTGCCGCGATCTGCGAACGCTACGCGCTCTTCTCGTCGCCGTCGCGGTGTACGACGCGGCCCTGCACGACACCGCCTGGTGGCGCGCTGCCAGGCGCGGGCGCGCTGCCAGGCGCGGACCCGCCATCGCGCATGCCGGGCGACATCACCGCGCCGCCGAGGCGGCTGCGTACCGCGCGCCCGAGCAGCCGGCGCATCAGCGGCCGCGTGGGCGGCAGCACGGCGATCACGCCCGCGACGTCGGTGACGAAGCCGGGGAACGCGATGAGCGCACCGCCGAGCAGTATCGCGCCGGCGTCGGCCACCTCGCGCTCCGGCAGCTCCCCCGCATTCATCGCCTCCCGAAGACGCGACCAGACCCGGCTGGCCATGCGCTTGACGAGCCACGCGCCGACCGCGCTGGACACGACGAGCAGCAGCAGGGTCCACCAGCCGATCGCGTACGCGACCATCACGATGACGAACACCTCGAGCGCGGGCACGCCCACCGCGAGCAGCGCCAACAAGAGTCGCCGCATCAGCGCCTCCCCTCGAACGGGTGCCGCAGCCCCCACAGCGTGACCCGCGCGAACGCCTCCGCGACGATCTGGCTGTTCATCTTGCTCGTCCCCGCTGTGCGGTCGACGAACTCGATCGGCACCTCCGCGACCCGGAAGCCCGCACGCAGTGCGCGCAGCACCAGGTCGACCTGGAAGCAGTAGCCCGCCGAGGCGACCTCGCCGAGCCCGATCTTGTCGAGCACGACGGCGCGGTACGCGCGGAACCCGGCCGTGGCGTCACGTACGGGGATGCCCAGCGCCAGTCGCGCGTAGGTGTTCGCGCAGCGGGAGATCATTTCGCGGTGCAGCGGCCAGTTCACGACGACCCCACCGGGGACCCATCGCGAACCGATGACGACGTCGGCGCGGTCGAGCTCGGCGAGCAGGCGCGGCAGCTGCTCGGGCTGGTGCGAGCCGTCCGCGTCCATCTCGACCAGGACATCGAACCGGCGCTCGAGCCCCCAGTGGAACCCTGCGACGTACGCGGTGCCGAGCCCCTGCTTGCCTGTGCGGTGCAAGACGTGCACGCGCGGGTCGGCGACCGCGAACCCGTCGGCGAGCTGGCCGGTGCCGTCCGGGCTGCCGTCGTCGACCACGAGCATGTGCGCGTCCGGTACGGCAGCGCGTACGCGGCTCACCGCCGTCTCGATGTTCGCGCGCTCGTTGTAGGTCGGTACGACGACCAGCACACGGCTGTGCAGCGGACCCTCAGCGCCCATCGAGCCTCCCGTCCCGTCGCCGCCGCCACAGGGCTCCGAGCAGCGCCAGCAGCCCGATGGCCACGAGCACGCGCTCCGGCCAGGCGCCGACCCGGTCGGCGAGAGTCATCCCGTGGCCGAGCTGCATGGTCTCGACGAAGGACGCGCGGGTGAACTGCTGGGACTTGTCGATCACGCTGCCGTCCGCCCGGACGAGCGCGCTGATCCCGCTCGTCGCCGCGATCGCGACCGGCCGGCCGTGTTCGATGGCACGCATCCGCGACATGGCGAACTGCTGGTCGAGCTGCAGCGTGCCGCCGTACGTGGCGTTGTTGGTCTGCACGGCGAGCAGCTGGCTTCCCTTGGCCGCGTCTCGCATCGCGTCATCGTAGGCGACCTCGTAGCACATGACCGCACCGACGCGTACCCCGCCGATGTGCAGCCGGCCGGGCTTGTCGCCTGGTACGAAATTCCCCACCTGGGCGAGCCGGTCGCCGAAGAGCGAGGTCAGCAAATCGCGCATCGGCAGGTACTCGCCGAACGGCACCAGGTGCCGCTTCGCGTACCGCTCGCCGGGCCCGGTCTGCGGGTCCCAGACGATGCCGGTGTTCTTGAGGTGCTTGCCGCCGTCGACCTCCACCAGGGCGCCGACCAGGATCGGCGCGCCGATGTCCTTCGCGGCCGAGCTGATCAGGGCACCGGCATCGGCGTTCTTCAGCGGGTCGATGTCGCTCGCGTTCTCCGGCCACACCACGAGGTCGGGCTGGGCGGCCCTTCCGGCGGCGACCTTCGCGGCGAGCTCATGCGTCGCCTTGGCGTGGTTGCGCAGGACGGCCTCGCGCTGGCCGAGGAAGTCCAGGCCGAGTCGCGGGACGTTGCCCTGGACGACCGCGACCTCGGCGGTCTCACCGGACGGGCTGGCCGGCGGTACGGCGAGCCCGCACGAGGCGATCACGGCCGCGGCGGCGGTGGCGCCGGCCGGCCTCACCCACTGCCGCGGCGCGGTCAACGCCCGAAGCGCCGCCCAGGCGAGCAGCCCCCCGGTGAGCGCGACGGCGAAGGTGACCAGCGGCGCGCCGCCCACCGCGATGAGCTTGGTGTAGGGCGAGTCGGTCTGGCTGAAGGCGAGCCGGCCCCAGCTGAACCCGCCGAACGGGACCCGGTCGCGGAGGAACTCCTGGCCGACCCACAGTGCCGCGGCCCACAGTGGCCAGAAGCGCAGCCGGCTGACCAGCGCCAAACCGACGCCGAGCAGGGCGAGGTACACGCTCTCGCAGATGGAAAGCGCCACCCACGCGTCGTACCCGATGACCTGGACCCAGAGCACCAGGATCGGGAAGAACGCGAGCCCGTGGACCCCGCCGAGCAACAACCCCATGCGTAGCCGCTGCCGGTAGACAGCGACGACGAGGAGCGCGACGGCCAGCGGCGCCAGCGGCCACCAGTACGTACGGGGAAACGCCAGCACCAGAGCCCCGCCGCTCGCGGCCGCGCACGCGATCGCCCAACCGAGCGGCAACCGCCGTGGCCCCGCCCGACCGCGGTCCGCGCCGACGTCGACGGGCTCGGTGAGCGTGCGTGTCATCGGCGGTCATGCGGGTGCGATGGCATGACCCCACGCTACCCGCAATGTGTCAGTGCCTCAGCCCGCTATGACGGGCTGAGGCACTGACACATTGCGGCAAAGACGACAGGGAGAGGACCCGCGCCACCCTTCGGACCGACCACGGAACTCACCGGCTGCCAGCTCGCGATCGTTGTCTACTGGATGTGCGGGTCCTCCCTGGTCGCCACCCCCCGGACCGTCGAACGTGCTCTTCCCGGGCGCCCACCTTCCGCCTGGTACCTAGCGACGGCGCCCCACCGATCACGCCCCGCCTAGGCGCAGGAGCGACCCGGTTCGAGACGTTCCTTCGTCGGTTGTCCGCGGTGGACTCGGAAAAACGTAGCCCCCGTCTCGGGGGCGCTGTCAACTCGACGCTGACCTGCGGAAACACGCAACTGTGCAGGTCACGCGGGCTGTGCTGTCGCAAGAATTTTCGCGACTTTCTCGGCAAGTCTGCCTACGCAGAGCGTGATGGTGTGGTAACGCAGGCTTACAGTGCCGGGGACCGGCCCTCGTACGGGGTGGACAGCACCACGGTCGTGCGGGTCGTGACGTTCGCCGAGCTGCGTATCCGCGCCAGCAGCGACTCCAGCGCCACCGGCGACTCCACCCGCACCTTGAGAATGTAGGACTCCTCGCCTGCCACGCTGTGACAGGCCTCGATCTCGGTGATCGGCGCGAGCCGCTCCGCCGTGTCGTCGGGCGCGGCCGGGTCGATCGGGCGTACGGAGATGAACGCGGTGAGCGGCAGGCCCACCTGCTCATGGTCAAGGACGGCAGTGTACCCCTTGATGACACCCCGCTCCCCCAGCCGGCGCACCCGCTGGTGCACCGCAGAGACCGACAGCCCCGTCTCCTTGGCCAGGTCGGTGAAGCTCATCCGCCCGTCGTCGGCGAGCAGCGCGACGATGCGCCTGTCTAGGTCCTCCACGCCAGCAGAGTAGTGCTCAGCGACCGCGGATGCGGGACCAACACGGATTGCCGTGCCGTTCAGGTGTAGTTGTTCGTGGCGGTGACGTGCGCCGGGTGGGTAGCGCGCCACTGGTCGATGCTGAGCGGGAGGGTGCGGTCGGCGAGGCCATGCAGCATCGCGCCCTCGCCGCGCTCCGGCATCGTCCCGCTGTAGCCGACGTACGCCACCACGCCCGGCGCCGATTCCCAGGCGAGCGTCGCGTTGCCGCCGCCCACCGACGAGAGAACGGCCGGGTGCCCGCGCACGCTCCCCGAAACGCGCGGCTCGCTGCCGCTCGCGGCGTACAACCGGTCCTCGAACGCCGCGCCGCGGGCGAGCGCGGTGTAGACGACCCCGTTCACCTTGCCCGCCGCTATCAGCTCTGCCGGGCCGTACTGCGCCTCGCGCACGTGCGGCGACCGGTACGGCTCGGGCTGGAACACGATGGTGTAGCCGTCCGGGGCCCGCACCCACGGCCGCCCGTGCACGACCCGGGTCGCCGCGGCGATGCGTATCAGGTCCTCCCGCCCCAGGTCACCGCGGATCCGCGCGTAGTGCCCGTGCAACGGCCAGACGACCGCGTCAGGGAACGCCGTGCCGGCGGCGTCGCCGACTGCCACACGCTGGGTGCCGCGCTGCGGTGACACGGGGTACGTGACCACGGCACCGTGCCGGCCGAGCGACCCGTCGTCCCGGCGGACGATCGCCGCCCATGGACCCTTGGTCGCGTCGTGGTCGCGCTGGTCGAGGGTGTGGCCGAATGCCGAGCGCCGGCTCAGCATGACCGCCGCCGTCTGGTTCGGATCCACTGTGGGACTCGGCACGGCCGCGACCGTGCCGGTCGCGGACATCGATGACCCCGACGCGACCGGCGACTGTTCCGCGTCTCCCCCGCCCCCGGCACGCAGGGCAAGGGCGGCGACCACCGCGGCGACCACAACGACAATACCGACGCCCCCCAGCCACCGCGGCGGCCGCCACCGGGGGCCGTCCGGTCCGTGGCTGATGACGTCGCTCATGCCAGCCATTCTCCCGCGTGATCATGAAAGGTCGTCGTAGCTATGGCAACGACAATCCTTCATGATCACCGGGTTGGTGTGGGTCGGCGGTCAGCCTTCCTTGACCAGGTTGCGCGAGATCACCAGGCGCTGGATCTGGTTGGTGCCCTCGACGATCTGCAGCACCTTTGCCTCGCGCATGTAGCGCTCCGCGGGGAAGTCCTGAACATAGCCGTACCCGCCGAGCACCTGCACCGTGTCGATCGTGACGCGCATGGCGGTGTCGGAGGCGAGCAGCTTGGCCATCGCCGCCTGCCTGCTGTACGACTGGCCGGCGTCCCTGCGCCGCGCCGCGGTGAGGTAGAGCGCCCGCGCGGACTCCACCGCCGTGGCCATGTCGGCGAGCATGAAGCCGACACCCTCGAACTCCACGATCGGGCGGCCGAACTGCTGGCGCTCCTGCGCGTACGCCAGCGCGGTGTCGAGCGCCGCCTGCGCCAGCCCGACCGAGCACGCCGCGATACCCAGCCGGCCGGAGTCGAGCGCGCCGAGCGCGATGCTGAAGCCCTGGCCCTCCTCACCGATGCGCCGCTCGGCCGGCACCCGCGCGCCGTCCAGCAGTACCTGGGCGGTGGGCGAGGAGTTGAGCCCCATCTTGTGCTCCGGCCGTGCCGCGGCAAGCCCGGGCGTGTCGCCGGGCAGGAGCAGGCAGGTGATGCCGCTGGCACCGGTGTCCGCGGTGCGTGCCATGACCGTGTAGAAGTCGGCGATCCCGCCGTGGGTGATCCACGCCTTGGTGCCGGTGAGCACGTACGCGCCGTCGTCCGGCACGGCGCGGGTCACGAGTCCCGCGGCGTCGGACCCGGAGCCCGGCTCGGACAGGCAGTACGCACCGAGCAGGTCGCCGCCGACCATGTCGGGGAGCCAGCGTTGCCGCTGCTCAGCCGTTCCGTACCCGGCGAGCGCGTGGCAGGCGAGGCCGTGCACGCTCACGCTCAGCCCCACCGCCATCCACGCGCGGGAGAGCTCCTCGAGCACCTGCAGGTAGACCTCGTACGGCTGGCCACCGCCGCCGTACTCCTCCGGGTAGGGCAGGCCGAGCAGCCCGGCCGCGCCGAGCGTACGCATCACATCGCGGGGGTACACCTCGTCGGCCTCGTACGCGTCCGCGCGGGGACGCAGCTCGCGGGCGCAGAGGTCATCGACCAGCTCGAACAGCGAGGACGCCTCGGGCGTCGGGCAGGACCGTTCGACTCGCATAGCCCTCACTCCAGGATGGAAAGGTCGCGCGACGTCTCGTTCAGCCGCTCCACGCCGTCCTCGGTGACCACGACGATGTCCTCGATCCGCGCGCCGTGCCGGCCGGGCAGGTAGATGCCGGGCTCGATGGAGAACGCCATGCCCGGCTCGAGCGGCATCTCGTTGCCGGCCACGATGTACGGCTGCTCGTGCGTCTCCAGGCCGATGCCGTGGCCGGTGCGGTGGACGAAGTAGTCGCCGTAGCCGGCGTCGGAGATCACCGTTCGCGCCGCCGCATCGACCGACTCGGCCGTCGCGCCCGGCCGCACCGCCGCGCAGCCGGCCTCCTGCGCGCGGTGCAGCACCGCGTAGTACTCCCGGAACTCCGCAGGCGGCTCGCCGGCGGCGTACGTGCGGGTGGAGTCGGAGCAGTAGCCAGCGGCGGTCACGCCCCCGATGTCGACGACCACCGGGTCGCCGGGCTCGATCATCCGGTCGGAGACCTCGTGGTGCGGGCTCGCGCCATTGGGCCCGGACCCGACGATGACGAAGTCGGTGCGCACGTGCCCCTCCGCGACGATCGCGGCGGCGATGTCGGCGGCGACGGCGCGTTCGGTGCGGCCGGCCCGCAGCCACTCGCCCATCCGGGCGTGCACGCGGTCGATCGTCTGGCCGGCCGCGCGCAGCGCCGCGACCTCGTCGGCCGCCTTGCGGATGCGCAGTCCGCCCAGCACCTCACCGCCACGCACCTGGCGGGCGCCCGGCATGGCGTCGCGCAGCCGCAGCACCTTCTCCGCCCACATGTGGTCGTCGAGCACGACACGCTCGACCCGATCGGGCAGCAGCGCCGCGACGACCGCGTACGGGTCGTCGGTCTCCTCCCACGGCACGATGTCCAGGCCGAGCGCTCCTGCGGGTGACGCCTCGGCGGCCGGCTGCTCCAATCGCGGTACGACCAGGCGCGGGTCGCCGTCGGCGGGAACGACCAGGCAGGTCAGCCGCTCGAGCGCGACCGCGGCGTACCCGGTGAGGTAGCGCAGGTCGACGCCCGGCGTCACGAGCAGCGCATCGATGCCCGCCTTGCCCAGCGCGTCACGCGCCTGCCCGATTCTCTCGGTGCCGGGAATGTTGGACGCCCAAGTACTCACGCCCACAATCTACCGCCTCAGGTGTGTCAGTACCTCAGCTCGCCAGGGCGGGCTGAGGTACTGACACAATGCGGGCATGGTCGGTGAAGAGGCGGCACCTCGCCCGTTGATGCTGCTCGACGCGGCCTCGCTCTACTTCCGCGCGTTCCACGGCATCCCTGACTCGGTGACCGCGCCAGACGGCACCCCGATCAACGCCGTTCGCGGCTTCCTCGACACCATCGCGCGGCTGGTACGCACCCGCACGCCCGGCACCCTCGTCGCCTGCATGGACGCCGATTGGCGGCCGGCCTTCCGCACCGCCGCGGTGCCCGCGTACAAGGCGCACCGGGTCGGGCCCGACGGCGACGAGGAGGCCGTGCCCGAGGCCCTGCTCCCTCAGGTGCCGGTGATCGAGGACTGCCTGGACGCGTTGGGCATCGCCCGCGTCGGTGTCCCCGGGTACGAGGCCGACGACGTGATCGGCACCCTCGCGGCCGCCGCGGACGGCGAGGTCGAGGTGGTCACCGGCGACCGCGACCTGTTCCAGGTGGTCGACGACGAGCGCGGCATCCGGGTGCTCTACACCGCCCGCGGCGTGCGCAACCTGCAGATCGTCGACGACGCGTGGTTGCGCGCCAAGTACGGCGTCCCCGGCGCCCAGTACGCCGACTTCGCGCTGCTGCGCGGCGACCCCAGCGACGGCCTGCCCGGCGTTCCCGGGGTCGGCGAGCGCACGGCCGCGGACCTGGTGGGCCGCTACGGGGACCTCAGCGGGCTGCTCGCGGCGCTCGACGGCGGCTCCCTCTCCGCCGGGCCGACGGCGAAGCTCCGCGGCGCCCGCGCGTACCTCGAGGCGGCGCAGGTCGTGGTCCGCGTCGCCACCGACGCCGCGCTGCCGCCGTACGACCCCGCGCTCCCGGCGCGTGCCGCCGCGCCGGATCGCCTGGTCGAGCTGAGCGACCGGTTCGGGCTGGACAACCCGTTGAACCGCGTCCTGGACGCGCTCACCGGCGCCCAGCCGACCGGTGCGCACCGGTGACATGGACCGCAAGGACCCCACCCCCGACGCCGCCGAGACCCGGCAGCTGGACCTCATGTTCGCCCGCGCGCCGTTCGGGATCGCCTACCTCGACACCGACTTGCGGGTGTGCTGGACGAACCCTGCGTACGCGGGACTGACCGGTATCGAGCCCGCGGAGCTTCGCGGGGTGCCGCTCGACGCGATCTACCCGGACCTGGACGCCGAGGCCCAACAGCTGCTGCGCGCGGTCCGCTCCGGACAGCAGGTGTCGGGCGAGTACCTCATACGTCTCCGTACAAATGGTGGGGCGGACGCCCAGGCGCACCAGATGACGGTGTTCGGCGTCGCGACCGGAGACGCGGCACCGCACGGCCTGATCGTCTCGGTGCGCGAGGCGACGGCGGAGGTGGAGGCCACCGCGCAACTGGCGATCGCGTCCCAGCGGCTGCGCCTGCTCTCCGAGCTCGGCGGCCAGCTGTCGGCGACGCTCGACGTCGACCGCCTGATCGCGCTCGCCATGGACCTGCTCACGCCGCTGCTCGGTGACGCCTGCGCGGTCGAGGCCGGTGAGGAGGGCGACGAGCAGTCACGGGTGTTCCGGGCGGTGTCCGCCGCCGGCCGGCGGTTCCCGACGATCACGTTGGGCGCCCCGTCGAGGTCCGTTCGGGCCGCCGTCGAGTCGGCACAGGTCGTCCGGTACCCGATGGTCCCGGCAGGGTCTATCGAGGAGTCGGACGAGGACCGTCCGGGTCAGACGCTGGTGGTGCCGATGCGCGCGCGCCAGGAGGTCGTCGGTGCGGTCACCCTCGCCAGGCTCGGCACCCACCGCACCTACCAGGAAGACGAGATCACCCTCGCTGTCGAGGCCGCCGACCGCATCGGCATGGCCGTGGATAACGCGCGGCTCTTCGCCCGCCAGCGCGACGCGGCGGTAACGCTGCAGCACACGCTGCTGCCGCAGCGGCTCCCGGACCTGCCGGGGATCGACGTCGCGGCCCGTTACATCCCCGGCAGCGCGGAGGTCGGCGTCGGCGGCGACTGGTTCGACCTGACACCGCTGCCGGACGGGACGCTCGGCGTCGTGATCGGCGACGTGATGGGCCGGGGCGTACGCGCCGCCGCGGTCATGGGCCAGCTGCGCGCCGCGGTGCGCGCGTACACCGTCCTCGCTCTCACGCCAAGCCGGCTGCTCGCCTGCCTGGACCGCGTGGTGACCTCGCTCGGGCAGGTGCAGCTGGTCACCTGTCTGTACGGGGTACTCGACCAGACCACGGGCGCCTTCACGTACGCCAGCGCCGGGCACCACCCACCGCTGCTGCGGCTCTCCGACGGCACGGTCTACTGGCTGCACTCCGCCACGGACTCCCCGCCCCTCGGCGTGATGGACCTGGGCAGCGGCGCTCCGGCGGAACGCGTCGCGCACGTCCCGCGCGGCGCGACGCTGCTGCTCTACACCGACGGGCTCGTCGAGGAACGGCACACCGACCTCGGCGTCCGCGAGGGGCAGCTCGCGCTCGGCTTCGGGCGCGCCGGGGGCGGGCCCGAGGAGGTCGTCGACGCCGTGCTCGCCGCGATGGGCCGAGACGAGGACCACACCGACGACATCGCGCTGCTCGCCGTACACCTGCCCGCCGAGGCGGAGCGGGCTCCCGCGGGACCGGAACAGCAGGCGCAGCTGACCGTCACAGGAGAGTCCGGCTCGGTCGCGAACGCGCGCCACTTCCTGACCGGCGTGCTCGACGAGTGGGGGTTGCAGTCACTCGTCGACACCGGCGCGCTGCTGGTCAGCGAGGCGGTCACCAACGCGCTGCTGCACGCGCGCAGCGCCGCGGACGTCCACATCCACCGCACCGCGGCCGGCGTCGAGGTCGAGGTACGCGACCTCGACGAGCGGGTGCCGGCCGTACGGGTCGTCGACGGCGACTCCGAGTCCGGCCGGGGCCTGTACCTGCTGGAGGCGCTGGCGAGCGACTGGGGGGCCGAACCGTCCCCGTCCGGCAAGCGCGTGTGGTTCCGCCTCGACCTGCCGGGCGACCAGTAGGGCCCAGCGAACTTGTCAGTTCCTGGTTGAGCTATGGCTCGACCAGGCACTGACAACTTGCTCAGCCGACGGATGTGTACGCGACGACGCCGCGCCGCATCGCGTCGATCGCCGACCTCGCGACGCGGTGCACCGGGTGGCCCTCCGCCTCGGTCGCGTCGGCGACCTGCCCGAGCAGGTCTATGACCTGCTTGCTCCATCGCACGAAGTCGCCCGGCGCCAGGTCGGTCTCGTCCAGCACGGTGTCGAGCCGGGCACCGTTCGCCCACCGGTACGCCCCCCAGCAGAAGCCCAGGTCCGGCTCGCGCTGGAAGGACACGCCGTGCTCGGACTCGACCTCCTCCAGCTCGCCCCACAGCCGCACCATCTCGCCCAGCGTCTGGCGCACGCCACCGGACGGCAGCCGCGGGGCCCGGGTGTCGTCGGACTGGCGGGCCTCGAACACGAGTGTCGACACGCACGCGGCCAGCTCGGCCGGGCGGAGCCCGTCCCACAACCCCTGCCGTAGGCACTCGGACGCCAGCAGGTCCATCTCGGCGTACAGCCGGGCGAGCCGCTCGCCGGCCGCGTTGACCGTGTCGCCGTCGAGGTAGCCCAGCTGTTCCAGGACGCCGCAGACCCGGTCGAACGTCCGCGCGATCAGGTTCGTACGGCCCTCGATGCGGCGGCGGAGGCCCTCTGTGTCGCGCTGCAGCCGGAAGTAGCGCTCCGCCCACCGGGCGTGCTCCTCACGGTCCGGGCAGTCGTGGCACGGGTGTCGCCGCAGCTCGGTACGCAGCTGGTCGATCCGCGGGTCCTCGGGAGACTGGTCGCGCCGGCGGGCATCGCGCCGGGCCTCGCGCTCGTCGTAACCCTTGGCGCGCAGTGTCGACGCCAGGTCACGGCGGTCCTGCGGCGAGCGGGCGTTGAAGCTCTTCGGCACCCGGAGCCGGTCGAGCGGCTCGACCGGCACCGGGAAGTCGACGAGGCTGAGCCGTTTCACCTGGCGCCCGGACGTGAGCACGAGCGGGCGCGGCTCGTCGCGGCCGAGCCCTGGGTCGAGGACGACCGCGAGGCCGGACCGGCGCCCGGCAGGTACGACGACGACATCGCCGCGGTGCAGCTCCTCCAGCGAGCGCGCCGCCGCCGCGCGTTGCCGGGCGCTGCTCTCCTTGGCCTGCCGCGCCTCCAGGTCGGAGAGCTCGCGCCGCATCCGCGCGTACTCCTCGAAGTCGCCGAGGTCGCATCGCATGGCCTCGTGGTAGCCGCGCAGCCCCTCCTCGTTCCTGGCCAGCTTCCTGGCGAGGCCGACGACGGCGCGGTCGGCCTGGAACTGGGCGAAGCTCTCCTCCAGCATGCCGCGCGCGCGGTCGCGGCCGACCTGCCGTACGAGGTTGACCGCCATGTTGTACGAGGGGCGGAAGCTCGACTTCAACGGGTACGTGCGGGTGCTCGCCAGCCCGCCGAGGGCCTCCGGGTCGAGCTCCGGGGAGAACAGCACGACGCCGTGGCCCTCCACGTCGATGCCACGGCGGCCGGCGCGCCCGGTGAGCTGGGTGTACTCGCCGGGGGTGATGTTGGCGTGCGTCTCGCCGTTCCACTTGGTCAGCTGCTCCAGCACCACCGACCGCGCCGGCATGTTGATGCCGAGCGCCAGGGTCTCGGTCGCGAAGACGGCCTTGATCAGACCGGCGGCGAACAGCGTCTCGGTGACTTCCTTGAACGTGGGCAGCAACCCGGCGTGGTGCGCGGCGAATCCGCGGCTCAGACCCTCGAGCCACTCGTCGTAGCCGAGCACGGCGAGGTCCTCGTCGGGCAGGACGAGGCACTCCTGCTCGGCGTACGCGCGTACCTTCTCGGCCTCCTCGGGGGTGTTCAGGGAGAGCGAGCCGAACAGGCACGAGCGCACCGCGGCGTCGCAGCCGGCGCGGCTGAAGATGAAGTAGATCGCCGGGAGCAAACCCTCGCGGTCGAGCCGCTCGACCACCTGCATCCGGCTCGGCGGCCGGAACCGGGTGTGCCCACGCCCGCGCTGGTACCCGCGGTTCCGCCCGCGCCCGCGGTCGTAGCGGGACCGGCGTCCGTCGTCGCGGGCCAGCCGGACCAGTTCGGGATTCACCTTGCGGCGGCTGCCGTTGCCGGTCTCCTGTACGAACAGGTCGTGCAGCCGGTTCCCGGCGAGCACGTGCTGCCACAGCGGCACCGGCCGGTGCTCCTCGACGACCACGTCCGTGTCGCCGCGCACCTCCTGCAGCCACTCGCCGAACTCCTCGGCGTTGCTGACCGTCGCGGACAGCGCGATCAGCCGTACCGATTCCGGCAGGTGGATGATGCACTCCTCCCACACCGCTCCGCGGAAGCGGTCGGCGAGATAGTGCACCTCGTCCATCACCACGTACCCGAGCCCGCGCAGCGCCGCGGAACCGGCGTACAGCATGTTCCGCAGCACCTCGGTGGTCATCACGACCACCGGCGCGTCGCCGTTCACGCTGTTGTCGCCGGTGAGCAGCCCGACCCTGGCCGAGCCGTACCGGGCGACCAGATCGGCGTACTTCTGGTTGGAGAGCGCCTTGATCGGGGTGGTGTAGAAGCACTTGTTGCCGGTGGCGAGCGCGAGGTGGATCGCGAACTCGCCGACCACTGTCTTGCCCGCGCCGGTCGGCGCGGCGACGAGGACGCCGGTGCCGCCTTCCAGCGCGCGGCACGCCCCCACCTGGTACTCGTCGAGCCGGAAGTCGTAGAGGTCCGCGAACCGACCCAGCTCTGTGCTGGACTCGGCCGCCCTGCGCTGTGCGGCGGTGTACCGCTCCGCCGGCGTATTCATGAGGGGGCCTCCCGAGTGAGCATCGTAGCGAGCGCTAGCGAGCGAGGAGCGGAGCGAGGGGGGCCACCGGGCAACGCAGCCATGCCGCCACCCTACTGACCGTCGTCCGCGCCCGAAATGACCACGTTATGTGGGCACCGTCGGGCTTCTCGATGCCTGCTGCCCTCGAGGAGTCGGCATTCGCCTCGAGAAGTGGCCGGAGCACGGCGCCCGTGTGCGGCGGCCGGCATCACGGCGCGGTGAGGACGGTGAGCGCATTCGGGACGACCTCCGCGCGCACCGGCAGGGCGCCGACCCGCTCGCCGTCAGCGTACGCGGGGACGTCCGGCGCGGCGAGCGCGACCGTCTTGGCGACGTGCACGCTCACCTGCGGGTGGGAGACGTGCCGGCCGGAGTACAGCTGCGGGAACACCCGTACGAGCTCGCGCCGCGGCACCGGGTGGACGACCACCACCTCGAACAGGCCGTCATCGGGTTCGGCGCCCGGGCAGATCCGCAGGCCGCCGCCGTACTGGCCGGTGTTGCCCACCGCGACGAGCATGGCGTCCAGCCGGCGCTCGACGCCGTCCAGCTCCAGCAGGAACGGCACCGGCCGGAACACTCCGAGCTCCAGCACGACCGCGAGGTTGTACCGCATCCGCCCGCGCGGCCAGCGCAGCTGGTTCGTCCGCTCGGTCACGGCGGAGTCGAACCCGGCGCACAGCACGCCGGCGAACCACCGTGCGCCGGCGCGGCCCAGGTCGATGCGGCGCGGCACGCCGCCGAGCACGGTGGCGGCGGCCGCGGAAGGGTCGAGCGGTACGCCGAGCGCGGTGGCGATGTCGTTGCCCGTACCGCACGACACGATGGCGAGCGGGACGTCGGTACCCGCGAGCGCCTGCACGGCGGTGTGGGTCAGGCCGTCGCCGCCCACAGCCACGAGCGCATCCGGTTCCTTCCGCACCGCGCGCCGCGCCAGTTCGCCGGCCTCGTCGACGTCGCGTCCGGAGAGCACCTCCACGGTCACCCCGGCGCCGCGCAGCCGCCGCGCGGTCTCCGCGGCGGCGCGGGCTCCCCTGCCGCGGCCGGCGGTCGGGTTGACGAGCAACGCGACGTTGCGTACTAGGGGCATGCGCCGGACTGTACCCGTACCCGCCCGGCGGTGATCATGTGAGCACGCCGGTACGGGTCGGACGCAGCACCTGCCGCCGCCCCTGCAGCCGGACGTGCTCGACCTGGTACCGCGCCTCGCGTCCGGTCATGATGACGGTCATCAGCCCATTGCCGAACCAGGGGCCGCCGCGTAACGCCGAGTCGAGACCGACATCGGCTACCCGCGCCTTGCGGGCCAACCGGTGCATCACCTCGGACATGACGCGCGTGCCGGCGAGCCTGTTGGCCAGCCGCAGTGCCTTACCCAGCGGGTTGCGCAGCGGCGACATGGTCAGCTGGTGCACCGATGGTGTTTCGGGCGCGCCACGAAGCTCCGCCCCGCGCACGTACGAGTTGTGCACGTCGCCGGAGAGGAAGACAACGCTGGCCGGCGCGCTCGGCTGGGCGGCGATCCGCTCCAGCAGCCGCACGACCTCGGCGAAAGAGCCGCGGAACGCCGCCCAGTGCTCGAGGTCCAGGGCCTGCCTCACCCGCTCGGATCCCCGCGCGGCGGCACGCCCCCAGGCGCCCGCGCACAGTGCCTCGTTCCAGCCCTCCACGTGGTGGATCGCGGGTGGCAGCAGGAACGGCAGCGTCGTACCGATGAGCAGGTGGTCGATCCGGTCTCCCGGCCGCGGATCGAGCGCGCGGTCGACGATCCAGCGCCATTCCTCGACGCCCACCATCTCCCGTGTCGGTGCGAGGCGGCGGGCGCAGCGGGAGTCGATGGCGAGCATCCGTACGCGCAGGCTGTCGCAGCCGAAGTCGCGCGAGAACGCGAACCGCGCGAAGCCGGGCTCGGTGTCCGCGCGCCAGCCGAACTCGTCCAGCCGCCGGGTGCGCTCGGCATCGTCGTCGACCTCTCGCACGATCCGGTACATCTCGTCCTTGGCCAGCTCGTCCGGACCGAGGTTGCCCAGGTGCTGGTACACCCAGTACGAGGCGAGCGCGCCGGTCACCCGGGCGCGCCACCACGGCTGCGCGGTGACCTCGCGCCGCCACGCCGCCGAGGTGTTCCAGTCGTCGCGCAGGTCGTGGTCGTCTAGCAGCATGCAGGTCGGCACGGTGGAGAGCAGCCATCGCACGGCGGGCACGGTCCAGCTCTCCTCGTACAGCCAGGTGTACTCGCCGAAGTCGCGGATCTCCTCGCGCAGCCCGTCCACACTGCCGCGGTGCAGCTTCCGCAGGCGTGCGCGCATCTGCTCGGACGGCTCGTCGGCGTAGATCTGGTCACCGGCGAGGAAGAGCGCATCCGGCCACTGCTCGTAGCTCGCGGTCGCCATCCGTTCGGCAAGCGCGACCAGCGCGTCGCCGCCGAACTGCCGCAGGCCGTCCGCGTCGAACGGCGCGGCACGACGGCATGAGCCGAACGCGAGCCGGAATGTCTCGTCGTCGCGAAAGGTGCGGATCACACTCGCCGGGTACGGCGACCCGGGTTCCGGCCATACCTGCCCCCTGTCCAGGTGCACCTGGTACGGGATCTCGCTGCCCACCGGCAGCCCCTCGACCACCACGAGCGCGTAGTGGTGCTCGTGCACGGTCCAGGTGGGTTCCCGCGTGCCCAGGACCTCGACCTCGCACGGCCGGTCGGTCTCCACCCACACGGTGGCGCGCCGGTCATCCACGTACCGCAGCAGCGGCCCGCAGACCAGGCTCGGTCCGCTCTCGGCCTGGCTAGACGTCAGGACGGTCCATCTCCAGCGGCGAGGTCTCGTCGTCGTCGAGCTCGGAGTACGCGGACTCGACCGAGTTGCGCTCCTTGCGCTTGTCGTTGAAGTACGCGACGACCACGGACCCCTCGAACAGCGCCGTCATCGGCGCGGCGAGCGCGAGCATCGTGAACGGGTCGGCGGTGGGTGTCGCGACCGCGGCGAACGCGAAGATGATCAGGATCGCCGGCCGCTGCCACTTCTTCAGCCGCTCGAACGTGAGCACCCCGGCCAGGTTGAGCATGGTCACGAGCAGCGGCAGCTCGAAGCCAACGCCGAAGATCGCGAGGATCGCGGTGGCATAGCTGAAGTAGTGGTCGATCGTGATGAGCGCGGCGAACTGGTCGGGTATCAGGCCCAGCAGGATGTGCAGGCCCTTGGACAGCACCAGGTAGGCGAGCACGGCGCCGCCCACGAACAGCGGCACTGCGGTGGCCAGGAAGAGCGCCGACCACTTGCGCTCGTTGCGCCGCAGTCCGGGCGTGACGAACGCCCACAGCTCGTAGAACCACACCGGCGAGGCGGCCACGGTCGCGACGATCGCGCACACCTTCAGCTGCAGGATGAGGGGTTGCACGACGCTGGAGAAGAACAGCGGGCACCGTGCCGCGGTGTCGCTGGTCTTCGGCAGCTCCGGCGTCGGGATCTGGCTGTGCGCGACCAGCTGGCAGAACGGCTCGGTCAGGAACCGGAAGATCGGGTCCCTGAAGAACCACGCGACGATCGTCAAGACGATGATCGCGCCGGCCACGATGACCACGCGGTTGCGCAGCTCACGCAGGTGCTCCCCGAGCGTCATCTTCCCCTCGGGGTCGCGAAGCCGACGCCGGCGGATGGGAGAGGAGGGCATGGTCAGCCCGGCCTAACGGCCGAATCGACGCGACGGCACGGGGCCGTCAGCGCCGCTCGCTCGCCTGCTCGGTCGTGGTCTTCTTGTCCGGCATCGCGGACGACTCGGGCAGCTCCTGCGGTGCGGAGTCCGAGGTGGCGCGCTTCTCCTTGTCCGACTCCTCGTCGGTGCCGTCCTCGTCTTCCTTCTGCAGGCCCTTGACCTCCGACTTGAAGATGCGCATCGACCGGCCGATCGACCGCGCGAAGCCCGGGAGTTTGGTCGAACCGAACAGCACCAAGATCACCAATGCGACGATCAACAGGTGCCACGGACTAAGAGCGCCCATCTGCTCCTCCTGTAACCAGCGGTCCTGCCCGCTACTCTACGCGGCGCCCGCGGGTGATTGATAGCCGGTGAGCGCGGCGCGGGCGTCCGCGCGCACCTGATCCACCAGCTCCGCGGGTGCGGTGAGGCGACCCGCACCGCCGAGCCGTAATGCTAACCGACGTACCCACTGGGTGTCCGGTGTACGTAGCGTGATTCGTAGCCCGCCCTCGGGCAGATCGGTGACCTCCTCGCACGGGTAGTACTCGGAGACCCAGTGTCCCGCGCGGGACAGCTCGAATGTCACCCGCAGGTCCGACTCCGAGGGCCGGAACAGGCCCTCGTCGAGCTCCCGCGGGTGGGCGTCGGTGGGCACCTGCGCGGGGTCCCCGGTCTCGCTCACCTCGACTACGCGGTCGAGCCGGAACAGGCGGACGTCCTCCACCCGCCGGCACCAGCCCTCCAGGTAGGCGCGGCCGTCGGCGAACAGCAGCCGCATCGGGTCGACGTCACGCTCTGTGACCTCGTCGCGACCGGGCACGTAGTACGACAGGTGCAGTCGGCGTCCCACGTCCACGGCGCGGCGCACCGGGGGCACGACGCGCTCCTCCGCCTCGACCTCGACCGCCACCCGGGCGGTGGCCCCGGCTGCGTCGCTCGCCGCGCGCTCCAGCTTGGCGATGGTCCGGTCGAGCGGGTCGCGGTCGGTGAGCCCGGGGACCTCGGCGAGCGTCCGCAGCGCCACCAGCAGTGCGGCCGCCTCCCCCACGCCGAGCCGCAGGGGACGCGCGATCGTGTCGGCGTTGCTGATGGTGATCGACCCGCCCTCGTAGTCGACCTCGATCAGGTCAGCCGGCGTGTAGCCCGGCAGGCCGGAGACGAACACCAGCTCAAGGTCGTCGACGAGCTGCTGCTCGCTCACGCCGAACGCGCGCGCCGCGGCCTCGAGCGCGACACCCTGGTGCTGCTGCAGGTACGGCACGAGCGCGAGCAGCCGGGCGAGGCGCTGGCTGCTCGTCGACTGAGTCATCGGGTCAGCTCCCCGGCCACGGCCGCTTCCAGCCGGTCGCGCACGGCCTTGCGAGCGTCGTCGGGGTCCAGGACGACGACGTCCGCCCCGTAGCCGGTGACCATGTCGGCGAACCTGTCGGCGTCGGTGAACGGCGCGTCGACCAGGTCCCACCCGTCGCCGTCCGGCGTGCTATCAGAGGCGTAGCGGCGCAGCCCGAACGCCGCTCCGGCACGTACGCGCACCCGTGCCGTACGCCAGGGTGCGTCGTCGGCGAACTCGGTGACGACGCGCCGCGCGTCGGTGCCCGGCGGCACCACCACGCTGCCCGCGGCGCCTGCGCGGGTCACGTTGCCCACGACGCGGTCGAGCCGGAACACCCGTTCGGCGTCCCGGTCCCGGTCGTGCCCGGTGACGTACCAGCGCCCGTGCCAGGACACGACGCCCCACGGCTCGATCGTGCGCGTGGCGACCGGGTCTGCGGCCGAACGGCGGTACCCGAACCGGACCGGGTACCTGTCGAGCACCGCCTGCCAGAACGGCAGGAAGGCGGGCTCGCGAGCCCCGACGCGGGGCTCGATGCCCGGCATCGAGGAGTCGACGTCGATGCCCGCCGCGCGCAGCTTCAGCATCGCGCTCGAGGCGGTCTCAGCGAGGGTCGCGTGCTGCCAGGTACGAGCCGCCAGGCCGAGCACAGCGGCCTCGTCCGGGGCGAACGAGATCTCCGGCAGTTCGTAGAGGTTGCGGCGAATCCGGTAGCCGGGGTTGCCCTCCCAGTCCTCGACCGTCTCCAGCGGGATGCCCAGCTCGCGCAGCTCGTCCTTGTCGCGCTCGAACATCCGCTTGAACGCCTCGATGCCCGAGCCCTCGTACCCCTGCACGGAGTCGCGGATGTGCTCGGCGCTGATCGGCTGCCTGGTCGCAAGCAGGCACAACACCAGGTTGAAGAGCCGCTCGGTCTTCCTGCGCGATGCGAGCACCTTCGCCGTCCTCCCGTCCTCCCCGCCGGACGCGCCAACCGCGACGGTAACAAAGGTACGAGGCGGCGGCCGGTAACCGGCACGCGTGCATCCGGTCGAGCCGGACCCGGTTACGGCCCGTACCGTCGCGAACCCGCAGGGTTGACAACCGCGCCGGTCGGTTCTGAGCTGTACGGGTCGTCGCCATCCAGGGGACGCGGGCGGCAGGAGGCTGCCATGGCGCGCGGGCACCGTCACGGACGGACGATCATCGCAGGAGCCGCCACCGTCGCGCTGGTAGCGCTCGGGGGCGCCCTCGCGCAGGGCAGCGCCGCCGCCTCGCCGTCCGACCGCGGCATGCACGCCGCGACGCCCATCGAACACGTCGTCGTGATCTTCGACGAGAACGAGAGCTTCGACCACTACTTCGGCACCTACCCACACGCGACCAACGAGAACGGGATCGCGTTCCACGCCAGGACCGACACGCCGCGGGTGAACGGGCTTACGCCGGCGCTGCTCCACCACAACCCGAACAAGTACAACCCCAAGCGGCTGGGGCCGGCCAAGGCCTTCACCTGCGACCAGAAGCACGACTACAAGGCCGAACAACAGGCGTTCAACGGCGGGTTGATGAACCGGTTCGTCGAGTACACCGGCCGGCACGACTGCGAGCCGCGCCAGTACGACGCTCCCGGCCTGGTCATGGACTACTACGACGGCAACACGGTGACCGCGCTGTGGCACTACGCGCAGCGGTTCGCGATGAGCGACAACAGCTACGGCACCAACTTCGGGCCCTCCACGCCCGGCGCCATCAACCTCGTCTCCGGCAACACGCACGGCGCGGTCGCCGTCGGCAAGGACGGCAAGCGCGTCATCGACCTGGATGACGTCGCCAGCCCGGACGAGCACAAGGTCGGCACGCTCGTCGCCGACCCCGATCCCGACCCGATGTACGACCAGTGCACCGGCACGGGCGAGTACCACGCGTTCTTCAAGGGCCGCAACATCGGCGACATGCTCACCGACGCGCAGGTGACCTGGGGTTGGTTCCAGGGCGGCTTCCGGCCGACCTCGCGCGACGCCGACGGGCGACCCACGTGTGGCGCCACTCACCGCACCGTCGCGGGGGTGGAGGTCGCCGACTACGTCCCGCACCACGAGCCGTTCCAGTACTACAAGTCGACGGCGAACCCCAAGCACCTGCCGCCGTCGTCGACCGCGGCGATCGGCCACACCGACCCCGCCAACCACCAGTACGACCTGCGCGCCTTCTACCGGGCCGTCGACGCCCACAACCTGCCCGCGGTGAGCTTCGTCAAGGCCCGCGCCTTCGAGAACGCCCACCCGGGCAACTCCGACCCCCTGGACGAGCAGCACTCGGTCGTCTCGCTGGTCAACCGGCTCCAGCGCTCTCCCGCGTGGCGCCACACCGCCGTCGTCCTCGCCTACGACGACTCCGACGGGTGGTACGACCACGCCATGTCGACGATCCTCAACCCGTCACACGACCCCCGGCAGGACCGGCTGAACGGTAAGGGCAGGTGCGGCGAAGGCAAACCGATGCGCGGCTACCAGGACCGGTGCGGGTACGGTCCGCGCCTGCCGCTGCTGGTCATCTCGCCGTACGCGCAGGTCAACCACGTCGACCACGCGCTCACCGACCAGACGTCGATCATCCGGTTCATCGAGGACAACTGGTTGGAGGGCGAGCGGATCGGCGACGGCTCCTTCGACCACCTCGCCGGCAGCCTGGCCGGCATGTTCGACTGGCAGCACCCGCACATGCGGCGGTTGATGCTCGACCCGTGCACCGGCCAGGTCCGGCACGGCCACGTCAAGGGCGACTGGCAACGCCCCGGCCGGCTCACCTGTGACTGGCCGAAGCAAGCGGGCGTCATCCAGTCAGGCCGGTGAGGCTTCCCCGTGCGCGGTGAGCCAGTTGCGCGCCCTGGTGCGTGACGCCTGCGAGAGCCACGCGTCCTGGACGATCTCGGTCAGCTCCTGGGTGCTGAGCTCCCCGACCCGGCTCGCCCGCAGCAGCACCGACCGGTGGCCGTCGAAGTGCGGCGTGGTGAAGAACGGCGTGGTCTCGTCCTGTACGAGTGCTTGCTTGTCGGACTCCGACGGCACCCAGAAGATGATCACGTCGGTGTAGCGCTCCCCTGTCCCCGGGTCGACGGCATCCGGACGCGGAGTGCGGAAAAAGACGAACGACTTGCCGCCCACCTGGTAGACCGGGTTGCCGACGGGACCACGCTCGACCTTGACGTGCGGCATGTCCAGGGCCAGCGCGTGGACGTCCTCCACCCGCGCCTTGCCCGAGAGCGCCGACATGCCAGCAGCGTAGCCCGCGACCGTCGCGGTACCAGCTTCGTCGCGGCTGCCGGTTGCACGTTCGGCATCGTCCCCCACATGCTCGCGGCGATCACCGGCCTCGCCACCTTGCTCTACGCGAGCGCGATGGCGTTCCAGGTGCTGAAGTACGCCGGGACGCTGAAGTACGCCGGGACGCTGACGCCGGTGGTTGACGCTCCGTAGAAGGGGTAGACCTCTCCCAGAAGGCGTGGCGCCGCACCACGGGCGGTGCTCCAGCCAGTCGAGGGAGTACGGGGAGCATGACGAACGACCCGGCGAAGCCGAACTCGCCGATCGAGATGACCAAGCCGTCGTGGCTGTACGTCGGCCGGAAGACGGCCCGGGAGCTCGTCCGCGACGAGTGCACCGACCTGGCGGCGGCGCTGACGTACTACGCCGTGCTCGCCGTCTTTCCCGCGCTGATCGCGTTGCTGTCCCTGCTCGGTGTGTTCGGGCAGGGCGCGAGGAGCGTCAACGCGGTGTTGGGGCTCGCCTCGCAGGTCGGCGCGGGGTCGATGGCCGACACGCTCCGTCCGATTCTTGTCTCTCTGAGCCAGAGCCCGGGCGCCGGTATCGGGCTGGTCCTCGGGATCCTCGGCGCACTGTGGTCCGCTTCGGGGTACGTCGGCGCGTTCGGCCGGGCGATGAACCGGATCTACGGCATCCGTGAGGGCCGCCCGATCTGGAAGCTTCGCCCGATCATGATTCTCATCACCCTGGCGGCCGTCGTGCTGGCGGCGATCACCTTGTTGATCCTGATCATGACCGGGCCGGCCGCGGCAGCTGTCGGCAGTGTGCTGGGCCTCGGTAACACGGCCGTACTGGCGTGGCAGGTCGTGAAGTGGCCGGTGCTGCTCATCATCGTGATCATCACTGTCGCCTTGCTCTATTACGCCACGCCGAACGTCTCCCAACCGAAGTTCCGGTGGATGAGCATCGGTGCCGTCGTCGCCATCGTGACGTGGCTCGTGGCCTCGGGCCTGTTCGGCTTCTACCTCGCCAACTTCTCGTCGTACAACAAGACGTACGGGTCGCTGGCCGGCGCGATCGTGTTCCTGCTGTGGCTGTGGATCACCAACCTGGCGTTGCTGTTCGGTGCCGAGCTCGACTCAGAACTGGAGCGCGGGCGGCAGCTGCAGGCGGGGATTCCCGCCGAGGAGGCCGTGCAGCTGCCGCCGCGGGACACCCGCGGCATCGACAAGGCCGACACCAAGCACGCCGACGACGTCGCCCGCGGCCGGCGGCTCCGGGAGAGCCGGGGACGGACCAGCCAGCGCGAGGAGCCGCAACCCCAGCGCGGCGGCGCCGAGGAGAAGGCCGATCAGTCCGCAGGAAGGAGGGCCGGGGCCGATGGCAGTTGACCACCGTCGGTACACCGGCGGATCGCCAAAGGACTCAGGAGCCATGTCCGTCTACCGGTGTGTTTGGCTGACCGTCGCGTGCACGCTTGCCGCGGCAGGCATCGGGCTGACATTCCTCGCCCTGCCGGTCGCGGCCGTGGTCGACGCCGTCATCGCGGGAGCCTTTGTCGGCGGTGCGGCGGCCGCGGTGACGCTCCACTGGCTCGCCGGCCGTCCCCCGAGTACCGGGCGGCAGGTCGTGGTGGGTACCCGCGTCGCCGTACGCGACGTAGCGGCCGCAGGTATCGCCGGCGCGACCGTCGGCCTCGCTCTGGCCGGCACCATCGACCTGCTCGGCGCGATGGCGTTCGGCATGGACCTGATCGTCGGCGGCGTGCTCGTGGCATCATCCCCGCCCGCCATCCGCCGGTACGCCGCGGGCCCAGCCGTTCCGACCGAACCCGCACCGGCGCCTCTGCCCGCTGAGCCGCGCACGGCGCCCGCGCCCACTGAGTCGCGCACCGCGCCCGCCCCGCCCAGGGAGGCCGCGCCTCCACGCGAGCCGGCACTCGAAGCGCTGGCCCTGCGTTCGCTGAGCTACGCGGAGCTGTGCCGCGCCTGGCACGCCAGCTACGGCGAGCTCGCAGGCACCGGGGACGCCGCCGACAGGTCCCGGCTCGCCCTCACCCGTCGCAGCTACCTGGACGAGTTCGAACGGCGCGACCCGGCCGCCTTCACCCGGTGGCTCGCCGACATCGCCCGCGCCGCGGTGAACCCGGCCAGCTCCATACCCACCCCGAGCCCCAGGCCGAACAGGCACGGCGACGAGCCACGCCCATAATCACCCGGCCGGAGAGTCCCAATGACCACGTTATGTGGGCTGAGTACGGCTTCTCGATGCCTGCAGGCATCGATAACGCCGATTTTCCCCCGAGAGGTAGGAGGTACGCCGGTCCGCGCCGCTAGCCGCTCGGCGTGGCCGACGGCTTGGTGGTGAACTTCGGCACCTTGCCGCGCGGCACGTGATCGTTGGTGAAGATGTCGCCGACGTTCGAGACCGGCTTCTTCAGCTTGAAGTACTTGTTGACGATGTCGAGCGTCCTTTTCACCTTGCCCTCGTCCATGGGCCCGAAGCCGTGCTTCTCGACCTCGGGCACGTGCAGGTGGTTGATCGCCACCTGCTGCTGCGCGGCTACCACGTCGGCGGAGATGCCCGGCACCGCCTGCGTGAAGATCTGCACGGCCTCGTCCGGATGGGCCACGGTGTAGACGACGGCCTCGACGAAGCCGGCGGTGAACGCCTTGACCTGGTCGGGTGAGCTCTTCAGATACTTGTTGAGCACCATGATGCCGTTGTTGTAGATGTCCAGGCCGTAGTCGGCGTAGAGGAAGTACGACGCCTTCTTCCCGCGTTTCTCGGCCGCAGCCTCCAGCGCCGGGTACGCGGTGAAGTAGTTCAGCATGCCGTCGGCCTTGCCCGTGACGACCGCTGGGATCTCCGACGTGTACTCACTGAAACTGATCTTTACCTGCTTCCTGTCGAAGCCGTTGATCTTGGCCAGGGCCGGGAGCAGGACGAGGTCGGCGTCGCCAGGGGTCGTCACCAACGTCTTGCCGACAAGATCCTTGGGTTCGCTGATCGCAGGGTTGTTCAACCCTTGCGCGCTCGCCAGGTTCTTGTAGTGGAACATGCAGACCATCGTGGCGTCGATGTTCTTGTTCGCCCGTCCCTGGATCATCGCGCTGATGTCGGCGAACCCGAACTCACCGGTGCCCGCGCCGATCTTGGTCACGGTGTCCGCGGAGCCCTTGCCGTGCTGGATCGCGACGTCGAGCCCGCGCTTGCTCCAGAACCCCTTCTCCTTGGCCACGTAGAAGGGCGTGTCCTTGCCGTACGGGGCGACGTCGAGCACCAGAGTGACGCTCTTGGTCTGACCGCCGCCGCCACTGACGGCCTTGCCGGTCTTCCCGCCACCGCTACAGGCGCCGAGGGCGAAGGTCAGCCCGGCGGCTCCCACGCCGCCGAGTAGTTGCCGCCGGGTCGGCTGGAGTGAATTGCGTTGGTCGTTCGTGGTTGCCGTGTGATCGAAGCGCACGGACCCTCCTACGCGGTATGGCCGGGACCTCCATCGGCCTCGGTACGAGCGCGCGCCAGCGCGTCGAGCACGGCCTCGGGGGTCAGCGGCAGGTCATTGAACTCGACGGTCAGCGGGTCAAGGGCGTCCACCACCGCGTTTACGATGGCGGGGGGTGGTGAGATGGTGCCGGCCTCGCCGACACCCTTCACCGCGAGCGGGTTCCGCTCGGACGGGGTCTCGACGTGGTGTTGCTCGATGACGGGAACCTCGGTCGCGGTGGGTAGCAGGTAGTCCATGAACGTCGTCGTCTGCGGCTGGCCGGTCTCGTCGTAGACAAGCCGCTCGTACAAGGCCGTCCCGACCCCTTGCGCCACGCCGCCGTGGATCTGGCCCTCCACCACCATCGGGTTGATGATCCGCCCGCAGTCATGGATCACGACGACCTTGCGCACGTCGACAACGCCCGTCTCGGTGTCGACGTCGACGAGCGCCGCCATCAGGCCGTACCCGAACGTGACGGTGGGCGGCTCGAAGTAGTACGACTCCTCCATGCCGTGTTCCAGGCCGGTCGGCAGGTGCGCGCCAGGTCCGGGTGCCGCTGCCGCGGCGACCTGCCGCAGCGACACCGTGCTGCCGGGGTCGCCGCGCACCCGTACGGCACCGTCGGCGATCTCCAGGTCGCCGGGCGTGGCTTCCAGAAGCTCACCGGCGACCGCGAAAATACGCTCGCGCAGCCGGCCGCTCGCAACCGTGACAGCGCTCCCGGCAGTGACCGCGCTCCGCGACGCGAACGTACCGACGCCGTACGGCAGGAGTGCCGTGTCGCCGGCGCGGAAGGTGATCCGGTCCGGGCTCACGCCGAGAGCGTCGGCGGCCACCTGGGAGAAGGATGTCTCGTGGCTCTGACCGTGCGGGGTGCAGCTCGCCGAGACGACGATGTCGCCGCGGGAGTCGAGCATCGCGCGGGCGCCCTCGTGCGGCCCGAGCCCGGTGCCCTCGAGGTACGCCGAGAAGCCGATCCCCCGCCGCACCCGTTCGCCGTTGCGGCCGTGCTTACCTGCCGCATGCTCGACGTAGCCGACCTCCTTCACCAGGCGTTCGAAGACGGCCGGGACGTCGCCGCAGTCGTACACGATCCGGGCACCGTCGCGGTACGGCATTCCGCGGTCGCACGGCATCTCGTCGGCGGTGAGCAGGTTGCGCCGGATCACGTCGGCGGGGTCGAGACGCAGCGACCGTGCGATCGCGTCGACGGCCCGGTCCATGGCGAACGCCGCCTCCGGCCGGCCGGCGCCGCGGAAGGGCACGTTGGGGGTCTTGTTGGTGAGCACGCACTCGCCGCGCACACGCATGGCGGGTATCCGGTAGAGGCTGCGCAGGTGCGCGGCGGTGTTGTACGCGCACGTGATCGAGAACGGGTTGTAGGCGCCGCAATCGAGCAGGAAGCGGTCGCGGACCGCGGCGATCATGCCGTCGCCGCCGTAGGCGACGTCGAGGTAGTGCACCTGGTCGCGTGACTGGCCGGTCGCCATCAGGTGCTCCTGCCGGTCCTCGATCCACCGCACCGGCCGACCCAGCCGCATCGCCAGGTGCGCGACGAGGATCTCCTCGGGATACACCTGCACCTTCGGCCCGAACCCGCCACCGACCTCCGGCGCGATGACACGCACCCGCTGCTCGGATAGCCCCAGCATCTCCGCCAGGCGCGTGCGCACCATGTACGGGGTCTGCGTGGAGCTCCACACGGTCAGCTCGCCCGCGTAACGGTCGTAGCTCGCGACGACCCCGCGCGTCTCGATCGGGCACCCGGCGACGCGGGGCACGTGGAACCGGAACGACGCGGTGTGCTCAGCACCCGCGAACGCCGCGTCCACGTCGCCGACGTCGACGTCGAAGCTCGCCTGTACGTTGCCCGGCACGGTGTCGTGCAGCAGCGGAGCGCCCTCGGCGACCGCGGCCTCCGGGTCGGTGACCACGTCGAGGTCGGCGTAGGTCACGTCGACCAACCCGGCGCCGTCCTCGGCGCTGTAGCGGGAGTCGGCGACGACGGCCGCGACCGCGTGGCCGACGTAGCGCACCCGATCGTCCGCCAGGACGTCCATGGGGCACGGCCGGACGACCGGATGCGCGGCCGTCTCGAGACCCGACGGCGTGTGCTCCTGGTCGACGAAGCGGGTGAAGGGCTCGACTCGCCCGGCAAGGTCGGCCGCGGTGTATACCCCGAGCACGCCTTCCAGCGCGCGGCCGGCCGCGGTGTCGATGCTCTCGATGCTCGCGTGCGCGACGGGGCTGCGTACGAAGGCGACGTCGACCGCACCGGCCGGCTTGATGTCCGCGACGAAGCGACCCGCGCCGGTCACGAGCGGGCGATCCTCCTTGCGGGGGATACTGCGGCCGACGTACGTGTCGCCGCTGGTGACCGGGGCGGCGGTCACTGGCGTACCTCGGCCGGACCGCCCCCGGCCCGCTCTTCGGACCGCTCGCCGCCTCCGCGAACGAGAGCGTCCACCTGCTTCATCAGCTCGGTGAACGGTGCGGTCAGCCGAAGGTCCGCGGCCCTCGGCCGCGGCAGGTCGATCGACACGATGCCCGCGACCCGCCCGGGACGCGGCGTCATGACCACCACGCGGTCGCCGAGGAACACGGCCTCCTCGATGCTGTGTGTGATCAGGACCGTGGTCTTGCCGGTCTCCTCCCAGATTCGGGTGAGTTCTGAGTTCATGGCCTCGCGGGTCATCTGGTCCAGCGCCCCGAACGGCTCGTCCATCAGCAACAGCCGCGGGTCGTGTACGAGAGCGCGCGCGATGGCGGCACGCTGCTGCATCCCGCCGGACAGCTCGTGCGGGTAGCGGTTCTCGAACCCGTCGAGGCCGACGAGCCGGAGCAGGTCGACAGCTCCCTGCCTCGCACCCTTCCGACCCGTCCGCAGGATGTCGATCGGGAACAGGACGTTCTTCAACACGGTGCGCCATTTCAGCAGTACCGGGTTCTGGAAGACCATGCCCACGTCGGCGTACGGACCGTCCACCTCGCGGTCGAACACGGTGATCGTGCCGCTCGTGACGGGGACGAGGCCCGCGATCGCCTTGAGGATCGTCGTCTTGCCGCAGCCGCTCGGCCCGACCACGCAGAGGAACTCCCGGTTCCTGACGTCGAACGTGGCGTCCTCGATGGCGTTGACGGGTCCGCCGTCCGTACGGAACGTCTTGCGCACGCCTCGCACGCGGATGTCGGGCTGCTCGGCCACGGGTTCTCGCGTCCGAGGCTCGGCCGCGTCGGTCGCGATGGCATTCATGGGTGCTCCTTCCATCA
Organism: Streptosporangiales bacterium; assembly: GCA_050698355.1. Taxonomy (GTDB): domain Bacteria; phylum Actinomycetota; class Actinomycetes; order Streptosporangiales; family WHST01; genus JBOHBN01. The sequence goes on from JBOHBN010000341.1 coordinate 38,668, forward strand.
CGAACCGACCTGTTCCTTCTGCTCCCGCGCCCAGGGCAGGAGGAGGTGCTCCAACCACGTGACGATCCCGTACAGCACAAGCCCGATCAACGACACGATGATCAGCGCCGCGTAGGCCAAGTCGGTGTTCAGCTGCGTGTTGGCCTGGATGAGGATGAAGCCGAGGCCCTTGTTGGCGCCCACGAACTCGCCGATGATCGCGCCGATCACCGCGAGGGTCATGCCGATCTTCAACCCGCCGAAGGCGAACGGTAGCGCGTTGGGGAGCCGCACCCGAAAGAACTCCTGCCAGCGGCTGCCGTTGAGAACACGAACGAGCTCGATGATCTCCCGGTCCGCGCTGCGCAGCCCGACCGCGGTGTTCACCAGGATGGGGAAGAAAGCGAGCAGGACGGCGATGACGATCTTGGGCAGAATGCCGAATCCCAGGAAAACGATCAGCAACGGCGCCAGCGCCACCTTGGGCACGATCTGCAGGACCAGCAGGAGCGGGTAGATGGTCATCTGCAGCAGCTTCGACGAGACGATGACGATCGCGAGCGCGACGCCGAGTACGGCAGCGATAGCGAACCCGATGAGGATCTCGTAACACGTCGTCCACGCGTTGGTCAGCAAGAGTAGCGGGTCGGCGGCGAAGACGGCCCAGATCTGCTGCGGTGACCGCATGATGACCGGGTAGAGGCCCAGACCCGCCGTCAGGATCTCCCAGATGATGACGATGAGCGCGATGGTCCCTGCCACCGCGCCGATCGCACGCAGCCGCTCGCGCCGTGCGGACGACAACCGGCGCCGGCGCTCGTCCACGACTTCTGGCGACTCGGCCGCACCGGTGTGCTGGTCGAGCTGCGTCATATCGACGGCTCCTTCGGCTTCTTGTAACGGAACCGCGGAACCTTGCCCGTTGGTACGTAGTCGTTGGTGTAGAGGCTGCCGATGTCCTTGACCGGCTTCTTCAGCTTGAAGTACTTGTTGATCAGCTTCAGTGTCTTGGTCATCTTGGCCTCGCTCATGGGCCCGAAGCCGTGCTTCTCTACCTCTGGGACGTGCAGGTGGTTGATGGCGATCTGTTGCTGCGCTTTGACCACGTCGGGTGAGATGCCCGGGACCATCTCGCCGAAGATCTGCGCCGCCTCGTCCGGATGCGCGACGGTGTAGCGGACTGCCTCCACGAAGCCCGCCGTGAACGCTTTGACCTGGTTGGGCGAATTCTTCAGGTAGTCGTCGGTGACGATGATGCCGTTGTTGTAGATGTCCAAGCCGTAGTCGGCGTAGAGCACGTACGACGTCTTCTTGCCGCCCGCCTTCTGGGCCGCGGCCTCGAGCGCCGGGTACGTCGTGAAGTAGGTGAGCGCGCCGTCGACGTTGCCGCCCATGAGGTTGGGCACGATGGACGAGAACTCGCCGTACGGGGTCTTCACCTTCTTCGCGTCGAAGTGGTTGATCTCGCCGAGGGCGGGCAGCAGGAGCAGCGCACCGTTGCCCGGTGTCGTCTGCAGTTTCTTGCCGACGAAGTCCTGTGGCTTCTCGATGCCCGCTGACGCGAGCCCGATCTCGGCCATCAGGTTCTTGTAGTGGTACATGCAGACCATCTTCGAACCGATGCTCTTGTTGGCCATGCCCAGAATCACCGTGCTGATGTCGGCGAACGCGAACTGTCCGGAGCCCGACGCGACCTTGTTGAAGGCATCCGCGGAACCCTTGCCCGACTGGATCGAGACCTTGAGGCCACGCTTCTCCCACATCCCCTTCTTCTTGGCGACGTAGAAGGGCGAGTGCTTGCCGTACGGCGTGACGTCCAGGACAAGCGTCACGTGCGTAGTGCCGCCCGCATTGGCGTTGGCTCCAGCGTCGGTGCTGCCACCACACGCGGTGAGACCGACACCGAGTCCCATCGCACCCATGCCGGCGAGCAGCTCACGGCGGCCGATGCCCTCGTTATCGGTCGTACTCATGTGTCCACCCTTGCTTCCTCGACCACCGCGGCGAACCGGGGCGGCCAGCTCAGTCGGTGCGCGTCAGGTTGATGGGCTCCTTGTCGGTGATGAGAAAGACGTCCTCGGCCCCTACGCAGTAGTCGTGGTACGGCCACTGGATCTCGGCGGCGGCGACCATGCCGGGCTCCAGTGTCGCGGTGTCGCCCTTCTCGAAGACGACGGTGGCGGGTTCCTGCTTGCCGAGCAGGTGGCCGATGTCGCGGCCGAACATGTCGCCCAGCGGGCGGTCCATCGGCGGGCAGAAGCCGGCGTCGACCAGCCATGTGCGGTGCCGGTCGAGGCTGCCCATCCCGGCCGCGAAAACCTCGGCCCCAGTGCGCCCGGGGCGGCACGCGGGCAGGACGTCGCCGAGGAGCGTCCGGTCGAGCAGCTGGTAGAACTCCGCCGCCTCGGGCGTGCCGACGGCCGACCGCGTGATGTCGGAGACCGCGCGCAGGTAGCCGCGCTCGTCGTACACCTCAAGGCCGGCGTCGATCTTCAGGCTGGTCTTCGGGCCTACCGGGTGCGTCGTGGCGCGGGCGGGTATGTGGCTGCGATCGCCCGCGTGCGTGTGGGTGAAGTACGTGCGGACCCGGATCGGGAGGTTGGCGACCTGCGCGGCGACCGTGGCGCGGTAGCGCTCGTAGGCGTCCAGCTCGGTCGCGTGGTCGCCCGTCGCCATCCCCGCTTCGGTCACACGCATGGCGGCGTCGATGCCGGCGCGGGTGACCTGTGCGCCGAGCAGGTAGTACGCGACGTCCTCGTAGCTGCGCGATTCGCGCCAGCGCCGCAGGATGCGGCTCGACGGCACGGCACCGTACTCGTCGAGCCCGAACCCGGCGTGGGCGCGCCGGGTCAGGTCGAGTTCCTCGTACCCAGCCGTGGCGCCGTCGGCGAGCGTTCGTACGGAGGACGCGTCGCAGGCAGCGGGCTCGGGCAGACCGATCCAGGGCAGCTCCCTGCGGGCGAGCACGTGCACCTCGGGCGCCTCGCGCTGGTAGAGGGCCCACACCCCGTCGGTGAGCAGGCAGGCCGGGATGCCGGTCAGCTCCTGCACGTTGAGCGGGGAGCTGGCGAGTATCGCGTCGATGCCGGCGGTGCGCATCAGATCGTCGAGCGTGGACAGGACGTCGCCGGCGGGCCGTGCCAGCCACTCGCGCAGCGCGGGCGCCGCGGACATCGTCGCGAGGTACGGCTCGGCCGCGCGGGCCGCGGTGTCGCGGCCGCGTACCGTTTCGGCCGAGACCACCGCCCGCGGCACCCGGTAATGGTTCTTGGGAGCGCGGAACTCCCCTGCCGCCGCTGTGGGATGAAGGTGTCGGGTCAGGTCCGCGAACAGGCCCACCGCGAGGTCGGGGTCGAGCTCCACCTCGCTCCCCGCCACACCGGCCACGGCAGCGGGCAGGGTCGGGTAGGCGTCGCGCGTTCGCTCGTAGGTGTCGAAGGAGAAGTACGGGCTGTGGAAGGCGAATCGCACGCCCGGGTCGGCGATCGCCTCGAGGTTCGTGCGGTCGATCTCCTTGCTCACGACGACCGGCGCGGCACCGTCGCCGGTCACCACCAGCGGCAGCGCGGTGCGGAACTGGTCGATGCCGAGCTTCGGCGGCAGCGAGTGGTACCAGGAGTCGAACCCCGTCCTGGCGGACACCTTCTGCGGGTCGTTGGTGACGAATCGCCGCACGGTGCCTCCTCCTGCGTGACCCGACCGCGGCCCGCCCGGTCGATGTTTGCGCAGGCACCCGGGGCAGCGGTAAAGTGCGTTTTTCGCATGTGACGTGCGTCTCAGCACGAGAGTAAGCGCTGCCGGTCGGGCCGTCAACAGGTAGCAGCGAACGCCAGACGATTGGGGTGACACGCATGGCGCGGCAGGCGAACGACGTGGCCAAGACCCTGGACCGTGGACTGCTCGTCCTCGAGCTCGTGGCCGACAACCCGAGCGGGCTGTCGCTCGGGGAGATCGCCGACTCGCTCGGACTGCACCGCACGGTCGTCCACCGCCTCGTACGGACCCTTGCCGCGCACCGGCTCGTGACCAGCGACAGCTACAAGCGCTACCTGCTCGCGCCCGGCGTCATCCGGCTGGCAGAGGGCGTCGACCAGGACCTCCGCTCGGTCGCGCTGCCGCTGCTCGAGGACCTCGCCGACACAGTGAAGGCGACGGTCAACATCTCCGTTCCCGAGGGCGATGAGGTCGTCGTGCTCGCCACCGTGGAGCCGCGCAGGGCAGATGTGCACGTCGCCTACCGGGCGGGGCAGAGTCACCCGTTGAGCAGGGGCTCGGCGGGGCTCGCGATTTTGATGGCGCGACCGCCGCAACCCGCAGAACGCCAGGTCGTGACCGACGCGCGCTCCATCGGGTACGTGATCAGCCACGAGGAGGTCATCCCCGGTACGTGGGGGGTGTCCGCGCCCCTCTCCGCACGCGACAGGCGGGTCGAAGCCAGCGTCGGCGTCTCGCTGTTCAACAACGACGCGCTCACCTGGGTCGGGGAGCAGGTACGCCTCACCGCCAGCCGGGTGGCGGCCAAACTTCACTGACGCCCTCGACCCGTACCGCTCCGCATGCTATACCAGGGAGCGACATTAGCATTGCTAGTGCGATTAACGCATTAGGAGGAGTCATGGCTGACGACGTGCTCTCGACGATGGACGAGTGGGGCCCGGAGAAGGTCGTGTGCGTCTCCGATAGCCGCACGGGGATGCGGGGCGTGCTCGTCATCGACAACACCGCCCGCGGCATGGGCAAGGGCGGCACGCGCATGAGCCCCTCGGTGACCATCGAGGAGGTCGCGCGGCTGGCGCGCGTCATGAGCTGGAAGTGGGCCGGGGTCGACCTGTTCTTCGGCGGGGCGAAGGCGGGCATCGTCGCCGACCCGGTGGCGCCGAACCGCGAGGAGATCCTGCGCGCATGGGTCCGCGCGCTCTCCAATGAGATCCCGTCGGAGTACGTGCTCGGCCTCGACATGGGCCTCACCGACGCCGACGCGGCCGTCGTACAGGACGAGCTGCGCGACCGCGGCGCCGCCGTCGGCAGCCCGCAGGAGCTCGGCGGTGTGCCGTACGACCAGCTCGGCGTCACCGGTTTCGGAGTCGCAGAGGCGGCCGACGCCGCCGCCCAGCAGACCGGCGTCGAACTGAGTGGAAAACGTGTCGCGATCCAGGGCTTCGGCGCGGTCGGCGCGGCGGCAGCCAAGCGGTTCAGCGAGCTCGGCGCGCAGATCGTCGCGGTCTCCAGCGTGCACGGGGCGCTGCACGACCCGGACGGTCTCGACGTACCCGCGCTGCTCGAACTGCGCGGCCAGGTCGGCGACCTGGCGGTCAAGGAGTACGAGAAGGTCGAGCTGCAACCCATCGGCACCGAGCTGCGCGTACCCACCGACATCCTGGTGCCGGCCGCGACCCAGGACGTCGTCGACGAGGACATCGCGAAGCAGACCACCGCCACCCTCGTCGTCGAGGGCGCGAACCTGCCGACCTCGGCCGCCGCGCAGCGCGCACTCGCCGAACGCGGCATCACCGTCGTACCCGACTTCATCGCCAACGCCGGCGGCGTCGTCGCGGCCGGCTTCGCCATGGACGCCAGGTACTCCGCATTCCGGCCCGACCCCGAGCGGGTCTTCGCCGAGATCTCCACGAAGCTGCGCAGTAACACGGTGAACGTGTTGGAGGAGGCGCGGCGCCGCGCCGTCGGCACCCACGACGCCGCGCGCGCCCTCTCCCAGGAACGCGTCCGCCGCGCCATGGAGCTCAAGGGCCGCCTGCGGAGATCGTGACCAACAATGCGTACTTGCCGTGCCGTGATCATGAAGGATCTTCGTAGCTATAACTACGACGACCTTTCATGATCACCCGAGTGGGGTGGAGGTGAGGTCATGAACGGCGATGCGCTACCCCTCGGTGGCGGGATCGTCTCCGCGCTCGTCACGCCGTTCGACGCCGGCGGCCAGGTCGACACCGGCGCCCTGGACGCCCTGATCGATTTCCAGGTCGAGCGCAGCGTCGACGGGCTCTTCGTACTGGGCACCTCCGGTGAGGGGCTGCTGCTCTCCCCCGCGGAGCGCGGCAAGGTGGTCGAGCAGGTGCTCGCCCGCGCCGGCGACCGCATTCCTGTCGCCGTCCACTGCGGCGCGGCCGATACGGCGACCGCCACGGAGCTCGTGTCGGACGCCGCCGGTGCCGGTGCCCGCACCGTGGCGGCCATTCCCCCGCTGTTCTTCGCCTACAACGACCAGGGCATCCGCGACCACTTCGAGCGGCTCGCCGAGGCGGCTCCCGGGATCGACCACTACCTCTACGACAACCCGGCGAGGGTCGGCTACAGCATCGGCGCCGACCTCGCCCGCCGCCTCGTGGATGAGGTGCCGTGCATCCGTGGGGTCAAGGACACCGGCGACTCGCTCGGCCGCATCACCACGTACCTCGCCACCCGTAGCGAGATGCGCGTGTTCACGGGCAACAACGTCATCGTCCTTGGCGCCCTGGTCATGGGCGCGGTGGGCGCCGTGTCGACCACCGCGAACGCGGTGCCGGAACTGTTCGCCGGTCTGTACGCGGCCTTCCAATCCGGCGACCTCGCCAAGGCGCGGGACCTGCAGTTGGTCGCTGCCAGGCTGCAGGAGGCACTCGCAGGCCTTCCGTACATCGCCGCCGCGAAACATCTCCTGGCCATGCGCAAGCTGCCCGGCGGCCATACGCACGCACCGCTGCCCGAGCTCGCCGACGACCAGCGCACCGCCCTCGACGGGCGCGTAACCGGCGACCCGACGCTCGCGTCCTGGCTCGCGCCCGTCAGCTGACAACTCTGGCCGGCGGCTACGGTGACGTCTTGTGGACCCTTACCAGCGGAGCGGCAACGAGCGTGTCCGGTTACGCGGCACGTTCGACGCCGCTGCGGCTCGGTACGAGCGGGCCCGGCCCGACTACCCCACGCAGCTATACGACGCACTCGTCGATCTGGCCGGGCTGCGGCCCGGTGATCGGT
>JBOHBN010000342.1:0-9656 GCA_050698355.1 Streptosporangiales bacterium
CGCGGTCAAGACTAGGTGTCAGTGTCTGGTTGAGCCATGGCTCAACCAGACACTGACAACCTTGTACGGCCCGTCGTACCGGGGGGCTACGGGGAGCTGAGCACCGTAGCGGGACGCGCTGCGTGGCGTTTGCTTCCTACCTTCCTGGCTAACCGCGGATCGCCGCGGGTCAGCCAGGAAGGAGCCACAGATGCTGCGCATGCTGGTGGTCGCCGCTGTCGCCGCGGTACTCGTCGCGGCTGGATTGGTGAGCACGGGCCGGCCGCGTCCCGCCCCCGCGAGCGACGGTGCCGCGTACGGTCCCGTGCGCGTGCTGGGTGACCTGCGCACAGCGGACCGGGTCGCCGTGCTGGTGCCGGGCGTGGGGATCGATCCCGCACACCTCGGTGCGCCGAACCAGGTGCTCGGCATGGCCCGCGCCCTCGCCGCCGAGGCGCGGCACACGGCACCGGGCGTGCGGCTCGCCGTCGTGGCATGGGCGGACTACCCTGCGCCGGACGGCCTCGGCCTCGCGGTCGCGCGCGGTGGGCGGGCGAGGGTCGGTGCGCGCCGCTTCGGCGCCTACCTCGACCAGCTCGAAACCCGTACCCGAGCACCGATCGGCTTGTTCTGCCACAGCTACGGCAGCGTCGTTTGCGGGCTCAGCTCGCTCGACGGTCAGGTAACGGACCTCGTCCTATACGGCAGTCCGGGCGTCCGGCGCGACCGGGCGGCGGCGTTCGGACACCGGATCCGCGTGTGGGCCGCGCGGAACGACGACGACTGGATCAGGTTCGTGCCGAACGTGCGGTTCGGCGACCTCGGGCACGGACGCGATCCCGTCGACCCGGCGTTCGGCGCACGGGTCTTCGCGTCCGGTGGCGCGAAGGGGCACGGCGACTACTACGAGCGGGGCAGTGAGTCGCTGCGCAACCTCACCCGGATCGCGACGGGCCATTCCAACGAGGTGAGCTGCACGCGGCCGGGCTGCCACACGGGCCGGCCTAACGGGTGATCGCCAGGGCCCGAGGCGGCGAGAGGGTCGGGTCGTCGGAGGCCAGGCCGCTGTGCCGGACCGGTCAACTGCCCGGAGCGTTGCCATGTGCAACGGCCCGTTGCCAGCGGTTGCGCGTGTCGCGAGATGGGCGGGCGTTTCGCGTGCGACATTACTGGCGTGGACAGGGCGGAGCGGTGGACCGCGATCCTCGAACTGCTCGGGCGGGACGGCAAGCTCGACGTCGAGGCGGCGGCCGCGAAGCTCCACGTCTCGACCGCGACCATCCGCCGCGACTTCGACGCTCTGGGCGGGCAGCAGATGCTCACCAGGACCCGCGGCGGCGCCGTGTCGCACAGCGTCTCGTACGGCTTGCCCCTGCGCTACCGCACGGCGCACCGGCACGAGGACAAGCTCCGTATCGCCTCGGCGGTGGCCGCGCTGCTCGAGCCGGGGACGGTGGTCGGCCTCAACGGCGGGACGACCACCACCGAGGTCGCCCGCGCGATCGCCTCCCGCCAGGATCTGGCCGACGCCGGGAACCGGGCGGCGATCACCGTGGTGACCAACGCGCTCAATATCGCGAGCGAGCTCGCCGTGCGGCCGTACGTGAAGATCGTGGTGACGGGCGGAGTGGCGCGCCCGCAGAGCTTCGAGCTCATCGGGCCGATGGCCGAGCAGGCGCTGCGTGACCTCAGCCTCGACGTGGCGGTCATCGGAGTCGACGGGTTCGACCCCGAGTACGGGGCGACCGCCGGGCACGAGGGGGAGGCGTACGTCAACCGGCTCCTGGCCGAGCGTGCGCGCACCGTCGTGGTGGTGGCCGACAGCTCGAAGGTGGGCGTGCGGGCGTTCAGTCGGATCTGCGGTGTACAGGAGGTGAGCCGCGTCGTCACCGACGCCGCCGTGGACGCCGCGCTGGTCCAGCGGCTCGACCACCTCGGCATCGAGGTGCTGCGTGTCTGAGGGGTCACGCCCGGCTCCGGAAACGCGCGGGTTGGTCGCCGTCGCTTGGTATCAACGGGGTGCGTGGGGCACAATGGCTCCAGCACCGCTGCCTGCTTGTCGTGCGAGATCGCAGGGGAAGGCGTTACTCGCCGGCAGAAGGAGGCAACGGTGACCGCTTGCGGGGTGCTCTACGTCCATTCCGCCCCGCCCGCGCTGTGCCCGCACGTGCAGTGGGCGGCGTCGGGCGTACTCGGCGTACCCGTTTCCCTGGACTGGCAGCCCCAACCGGCGTCTCCTGCCACCCGTCGTGCAGAGATCTGCTGGGAGGGCAGGCCGGGCACTGCCGCTCTGATCGCCTCCGCCATGCGCGGCTGGGACCGGGTGCGGTTCGAGGCCACAGAAGACCCCAGCGAGGACTGCGACGGAAGCCGGTTCATGTGGACTCCCACGCTCGGCATGTTCGCGGGAGTCACCGGCGTCGAGGGCGACATCCTCGTATCGGAGCACCGGCTGCGCGCTGCCGTCGTCGCTGCCGGTGACGGCCGCACGACCCTGCAACGTGAGGTGGACCGGCTGCTCGGCACGCCGTGGGACGAGGAGCTGGAGGCGTTCCGCTACGCGGGCGAGGGCGCGCAGGTCCGCTGGCTGCACGCGGCGATGTAAGCCCCGCCCACGCGCCTACCGTTCCTGTCCCGTGATCATGAAGGTTTCTCCGTGCTAGAGCACGGACTATTTTTCATGATCACGGGAATGGGAGGTGTGGTAGCGGGTCAGTTCGGGGCCCTGACCCGGTTGGTCTCGCCGCCGGCCTTCACGTACCCGGCCACCCGGTCCCGGCGCAGCGCGGTGAACAGCTCGCCGGACTTCGTCCGGTCCAGGTACAGCACCGCCTGCTTGCCTTCCCAGCCACTGGAACGGATCGGTGCGGTGAGGAACGTCAGGTCGCCCGCGCCGAGGTCGCGGTAGCCCAGCGCCAGCGACCGCAGCTCGCCGCCCTTCAGCGAGTCGTCCACGGTGACTGCCTCGGTCGTCGCGTCGAGGAACCGGTCCAGGCGCAGCGGGTGCGTGAGCGTCCCGCGGCTGCGCACCTTCGCCAGCAGCGCGAGCAGGAAGCCCTGCTGCCGGCGGACGCGGTCCAGGTCGCCGTGGGGGAGGCCGTGCCGCTGCCGGACGTAAGCGAGGGCGTCCGCGCCGTCCAGGTGGTGGTGGCCCCTGGTCCATGTCCTGCCGCGCGCGCTGTCGTGCACGGTGCGCGGGATCTCCACCGTGACCCCGCCGACCGCGTTCGTCATCTCCTTGAAGCCGGCGAAGTCGATCGCGGCGTAGTGGTCGATGCGGATGTGGGTGAGGCGTTCCACGGTACGCACGAGCAGCGCCGGACCGCCGTACGAGAACGCCGCGTTGATCTTGGCCATGCCGTGGCCGGGTACGTGCACCCACGAGTCGCGCGGTATGGAGGTAATCGACACGTGCCGGCCGTCACCGGCGAGGTGGACCAGCATGATGGTGTCGGTGCGCTGCATGCCGGGGCGCCAGAGCGGATCCTCCGCGTCCCGTCCAGACGTGCCGTGGGCTGCGCGCGAGTCGGAGCCGACGACGAGCCAGTTGGCCGCCGTCACCCCGGTCGGCACCTTCGGCCGGTCGGACGCGTGCGCGTCGATGGCGCCGTGGACGCGGGTCAGGTTGCTCTGGTAGCGATGCACCGTGAACGCGTACGCGAGCGCGGTGCTCGCGGCGACCAGCGCGACCGCGACCGCGAGGGCGACCAGGAGCCGACGTGTTCGACCGCTCGTGGCGGTGGCATCCGGCATGCCGACATCCTTGCGGGCCGCCGTACACGTGCGGGCCGGTACCGTAATTCCCGTCGTGTCAGAACGTCACAGTGCTATAGCCCCGTCACGTTCTGACAACCTGCCGAGTACGGCTCAGAGCGGGATGTTGCCGTGCGAACCCCTCTTCGCCGGTGCCTCGGCGATGGCGCGGGCGAGAGCCGACCGGGTCGTCGCCGGCTGGACGATCTCATCGACCACGCCGATCGCCTGCGCACGCTCCATGCCCCCGGAGAGCCGCTCGTGCTCCTCGGCCAGTTCCTTCTCCACCCGCGGGATCTGGTCGTCGGGAACCTCGGCGAGCCTGCGCCGGTGCAGGATGCGTACCGCCGCGACAGCCCCCATCACGGCGATCTCGGCGGTCGGCCAGGCGAACACCTTGGTCGCGCCGAGCGCGCGGGAGTTCATCGCGATGTACGCACCGCCGTACACCTTCCTGGTGACCAGGGTCACCCGCGGCACGCTGCACTCCGAGAACGCGTGCAGCAGCTTGGCGCCGCGGCGCACGACGCCGTCCCACTCCTGCCCGACGCCGGGCAGGTAACCGGGCACATCGACGATGACGAGCAGCGGGACGCCGAAGGCGTCGCACATCCGCACGAAGCGTGCCGCCTTCTCGGCGCTGACGGCGTCGAGGCAGCCGCCGAGGCGCATCGGGTTGTTCGCGACGACGCCGACCGTGCGCCCGCCCATCCGGCCGAGCATCGTGACGATGTTCGGTGCCCACCGCGGGTGCAGCTCCAGCCCGGGCTCGTCGAGCAGGTCGCCGATGAGCGGGTGCACGTCGTACGCGCGCCTCGGGTTGTCCGGCAGGTGGTCGGCGAGGTCCACGTCACCCACCTGGCCCATCTCGCCCTGATCGCCGAGAAGTGAGGTGAGCCGGCGCGCCTGCGCGATCGCGTCGGTGTCATCGGTCGCGACGACGTGCACCACGCCGCTGCGCCGCCCGTGTGGTTCCGGGCCGCCGAGCCGCAGCATGTCGACGTCCTCACCTGTGACGCTGCGCACGACGTCCGGTCCGGTGACGAAGATCCGCCCGCTGGTGCCGCTGAGCACCACCACGTCGGTGAGTGCGGGTCCGTACGCGGCGCCGCCCGCCGCCGGCCCGAGCACGACGGAGATCTGCGGCACCTTGCCGGAAGCCAGCGTCATCGCGTGGAAGACACGGCCCACGGCGTCGAGGCTCTCCGCCCCCTCGCGCAGGCGCGCGCCACCGCAGTGCCACAGCCCGACGATCGGCACGCCCTTGGCGACGGCACGGTCGTACGCCTCGACCACGCGGCTGCAGCCGGCGCTGCCCATCGCGCCGCCCTGCACCCGCGCGTCGCTCGCGAACGCGATCGCGCGCGTCCCCGCGACGTCGCCCTCGCCGACAAGGAACCCGCTGTTGTCCTCGTCGCCGATCAGCTGGAGGGTGCCCTCGTCGAAGAGCCACGCCAACCGCAGCCGCGGGTCACGCGTGTCGACCTCGCCCGTCGTCTCCTGACGCTCCGCCACCGTCATCGCATCCGGCCGAAGGCGATGACGACGTTGTGCCCGCCGAACCCGAACGCGTTGTTGAGCGCCACCGCGTCGCCCTCCGGCAGGGTGCGGGCCTCGTGCGGTATGTCGAGCCGCACGTCGTCGTCGATGTCGTCGAGGTTGATCGTCGGCGGCGCGGTGCCGTCTCGCAGCGCCAGCACCGTCGCGAGCGACTCGATCGCCCCCGCGGCGCCGAGCAGGTGACCGTGCATCGACTTGGTGGCCGACACGACCACGTTGTCGGCGGCCTTGTCACCCAGCGTCCGCCGGATGCCCAGCGCCTCGGCCACGTCGCCCTGCTCGGTCGCCGTCGCGTGGGCGTTGATGTGCACGACATCCGACGGCTCCACGTCGGCGTTGTCGAGGGCGAGCCGCAGGGTCCGTGAGATGCCCGCACCCTCGGGGTCGGGCTGCGCGATGTGGTGGGCGTCGTTGGTCATGCCGTAACCGAGCACCTCGGCGTACACCGTCGCTCCGCGCGCCTGCGCGGACTCCAGCGTCTCCAACACGAGCGACGCCGAGCCCTCGCTCATGACGAACCCGTCGCGCGCCTTGTCGAACGGCCGAGAGGCGCGTTCGGGGTCGTCGTTGCGCTTCGACAGGGCGATCATGTTGGCGAACGCCGCGAGCGGCAACGGGTTGATGACGGCCTCGGTGCCGCCGGCGAGCACCATGTCGGCGCGCCCGCCGCGGATCATCTCGGCGGCCATGACGATCGCTTCCGCGCCGGACGCGCACGCGCTCGTCGGCGTGTGCACCCCCGCCCGCGCGGTGAGCTCGAGCCCGATCGCCGCCGCCGTGCCGTTCGGCATCAGCTTGGTCACCGTGTACGGGCTGACCCGGCGCGGCCCCTTCTCCTTGAGTATGTCGTACTGCTCGAGCATCGTCGTGAGGCCGCCGATGCCGGTAGCCATGACGACGCCGAGCCGATCCGGGTCCGTCTCGGGCTTGCCGGCCGACGCCCAGGCCTCCCTGGCCGCGATGACCCCGAACTGGCTCGTGCGGTCGAGCTTGCGCGCCTGGACCCGGTCCATAACCTCGCTCGGCTCGACCGCGACGCGCCCGCCGATGCGTACGGGCAGGTTCGCGAACTGCTCCTCGTCCAGGTACCTGATGCCCGAGCGGCCGGCTTGCATGGCCTGCCAGGTGGTCGGGGCGTCCGGACCGAGCGGGGAGAACGCGCCGAGGCCGGTGACGACGACACGCCGCTGGTTGGCTGCGCTCACGTCAGCTGGCCTGCTTGATGTAGCTGACGGCGTCCTGAACGGTGCGGAGGTTCTTCACGTCGTCGTCCGGGATCTTCACGCCGAACCGCTCCTCGGCGGCGACGACGACCTCGACCATGGAGAGCGAGTCGATGTCCAGGTCGTCGGTGAAGCTCTTCTCCGGCGCCACGTCTTCGGCGGGCACGCCGGCGACCTCGTTGACGATCTCGCTGAGACCGTCGAGGATCTCCTGGTCGGACTGGGCCATTGTGGTTGCTCCTTCGGTCATTGATTGCTCGAAGCGTGCTTGTCGTTGGTTGCGCGGCAGCGACCTCGCGTCGCACCGAACCCTACGGGATGAGCGCTACCTGGCCTGCGAAGGTCAGGCCCGCACCGAAACCGAGCAGCAGCGCGGGATCCCCGCTCTTCACCTCGCCCCGTTCGCGCAGCGCGTGCAGGGCCAGCGGGATCGACGCCGACGAGGTGTTGCCCTGCGTCTCGCCGTCCCGCGCGATCACGACGTGGTCGGGGAGCCCGAGCGAGCGGACGAGCGTCTGTACGATGCGCAGGTTCGCCTGGTGGGGGATGAACGCGCCGAGCTCGTCGGGCTTGACGTCCGCGAGCTCCAGTGCCTTTTCGGCGACGTGCTTCATCTCGTAGCTCGCCCACCGGAACACCGTCTGCCCGTCCATCCGCAGCGCGATCGGGCCGACCGACCTGCCCTCTCGGGACGCCTGCTGCAGCTCTGTGTAGTTGGGCTCCTGGGTGATCGTCTTGATGTGGCTGCCGTCGCTGCCCCAGGCGACCGGGCCGATGCCCGGCTCGTCGGACGGGCCCACCACGGCGGCGCCAGCACCGTCACCGAACAGGAACGCCATCGTACGGTCGAGCGGGTCGATGAAGTCAGTGAGCTTCTCCGACCCGATCGCCAGCACGTAGCGGGCGGTGCCGGCCCTGATCATGTCGCTCGCGGTGGCGAGGGTGTAGCAGAAACCCGCGCACGCCGCGTTGATGTCCATCGCGCCGGCCTTGGTCGCGCCCAGCCGGTCCTGCACCTCGCTGCTCGCGCCCGGGGTCTGGTACGGGTGGGTGCAGCTCGCCACGATCACCAGGTCGACGTCGGCCGGGTCGACCCCGGAGCGCTCCAGCGCCTCCTGGCCGGCCGAGGTAGCCATGTCCGCCACGGTCTCGTCGGCGGAGAACCGGCGGCTGACGAATCCGGTGCGGTCACGGATCCACTTGTCGCTCGAGTCGATCTGCGGGGCGATCTCGTCGTTTGTGACGACGCGCGCCGGGCGGTACTCGCCGAGCGACAGCATGCGTGCCGCGGGCGAGCCGCTTGGGATCTTCACGCGGGAACCTCCGGGTGCAGGCGGACGAGGGGTTGGCCGGGGGAGACGGGGTCGCCGTCCTCGACGAGCCACTCGACGATGACGCCACCGTGGCGTGCCGTGACCGGCTGGTCATTGTTGCGTACCGAGAGGCTGCCGACCACGCTGCCCGCGGGCAGCGGCGTCCCTGCCTCGGTGTCGGTGCGGTGGAACGTGCCCTTCTGCGGGGCGACCACGAGACGCCAGGTCGGGTTGTTCTCCAGCTCGCTCGGCCGGCCGTGCTCCTCCACCAGGCGGCGGGCCTCAGGCAGGTCGTCGGGTGTCTTCAGCGCGAGGGTCTGCACGCCGGGCAGCTCGCGCCGGGCGAGTCCGACGAGCGTGCCGGCGGGAGGCATCTCGATGAGCGCCGTCACCCCGAGGCTCTTCATGGTCGCCATGACGAGATCCCAGCGGACCGGCATGGCCACCTGCTCGACCAGGTGCTGGAGGAACTCGGTGCCGCTGTGCACGACGCCGCCGTCGGCGTTGGAGAGCAGCCGGGTGCGCGGGTCGCGGGTGGTGATCGCGCTGGCGTACTGGGACAGGTGCTCGACCGCCGGGGCCATGGTGGCGGTGTGGAAGCCGCCGGCGACCTGCAGCGGGCGCAGCCGTGCGCCGGTGGGTGGGTCGGCGGTGAGTCGTTCGAGGGCGTCGAGTGACCCGGCCGCGACGACCTGCCCCGCGCCGTTGACGTTCGCCGGCTCGAGGTCGTGCTCGGCGAGCTTGGCGAGCACGTCGTCCGGGTCGCCACCGAGCACAGCGGTCATGCCCGCCTGCTCGCCGTTCGCCGCGAGCGCCATCGCCTTGCCGCGCTCGCGGACGAACACCATCGCCTGCTCGGCGGAGATCACGCCCGCACCGGCGGCGGCGGCGACCTCGCCGACGCTGTGGCCCGCGGCAGCGCCGATGCGCGCGAACGCGTCGACCGGTTGCGGGAACAGGGTCACCGCGGTCACCAGGCTGCCCGCGACGAGGAGCGGCTGGGTCACCGCAGTGTCGCGGATCTCCTCGGCGCGCGCCTTGGTGCCGTAGTACTCCAGGTCGAGCCCGGCGCAGGCACCGAGCCAGGCCACCCGTTCCCGGAAGCCCGGCAACTCGAGCCAGGGGGTCAGGAATCCGGGCGTCTGGGCGCCCTGCCCGGGCGCGACGAGGACGAGCATGCTCCTAGCCTGCCTGTAGGAAGCGACCACAGTGGCCGCGGGCGAATACGAACTTTTCCGCGCGATCTTTGTAGGGTCTCTACAAATCGTGCCCCGACTACCCGAACGGCTCCATGCCCGGCACAATCCGTGCTGCTAGAGCCGAAATGATCACGGTATGTAACTAAGTTCGTGCTTCTCATTGCCTGCGGGCCGTGGGAAGTAGGTACTCACCGTGGGAGTTGCCGGCACCTTCACGCGGTCACGGCCGGGCGCGGGGTGGCGTCGCCGCCCGCGAGCCTGCCGAGGGTCAAGGCGATGCGCAGCGAGAACGCGTCCCGCGGCGCGGTCGGGGAGTACCCGGTGAGCTCGGTGACCCTGCGCAGCCGGTAACGCACGGTGTTCGGGTGTACGTACAGCGCGCGGGCGGTCGCCTCGAGTGCGCTGCCGCAGTCGAAGTAGCCGGTCAGCGTGTGGAGCAGGACCTCGTGCGCGGCAAGCGGGACGTAGACCTCGTCGACGAGGCGCTGCCTGGCGTCGGCGTCGTCGCCGAGCGCGCGCTCGGCGAGCAGGTCGGCGGCCAGTACGGGGCGCGGCGCGCCCGGCCAGGCCACGGCGGCGTGCTCGCCGGCGAATGCCTCCCGCGCGGACCCCACCGCCGCCTTCAGGTC
>JBOHBN010000343.1:0-16691 GCA_050698355.1 Streptosporangiales bacterium
CCGGCTACACAGCCCTGGCCGAGCCCCTGCTGGCCACCTACCAAGCCCGCTACGACCAGCTCATCGACGCTGGCTGGGCCGTCAACCCCGACCACCGTCCCGGCCGCGGCAACAGCCGCCGCCCCAAGCACGTCAACCTCCTGGACCGGCTCGACCGGCACCGCGACGAAGTCCTCCGGTTCGCAGGCGACCTGCGCGTGCCATTCACCAACAACGGGTCCGAACAAGACATCCGACCCGCGAAGATCCGACTCAAGATCGCAGGCTGCCTGCGCACCATGACCGGCGCTCAAGCATTCGCCCGGCTGCGCTCATACCTATCCACCGCCGCCAAACAGGGCCTCTCTGCGCTCACTGTGTTGCGCATGCTCCACGCCGGCGACGCTTGGACCCCCGCCGCAAGCTAATCAGCTGAGCAGTTACCACCGCCGCAGACTTCGTCAACGTGCATTGCGTACGCACCGAGCGGACGGCGGGTTTGGTGACCGCATCGACGCGCAATTGTCAGTAGCCGCCGCCAACGAACCAGCCCGGCTTCCCGCCGGTCGGTCACGGTGCGGAGTCGGGCTTGACGGCGGCCCGCGCGGGGCGTGCACTCGTTTGTAGCTGCGCTGCGCGCGCACGGGAGGAGCCGGGCAGAGGTTTGCCTCCGGTCCGGTGCGGTAGCGAATGGAGAGTCATGCCATGAGCGTCGACGATAAAGACCGCGGCGGGACGACACGGCGGCGGGTGCTGCAGGGCGCGCTCGGGGGTGGCGCGGCCGTGGTCGCGTCGGCTAGTGCATCCGCCGGGCCGGTGCGGGCGGCAGAACCGGGTGGGCGTGGCGGCGCCGGGTCCGCCTGCGGGGCGGCGCCGCGGCCGATCCCGTTCGCGAACAAGCCCCCGGTCGGCAACATCGAGGTGCACGCGTTCCCGCCGAAGCGCGGTGTGGAGCTGGTCGACATCACCGACTTCCACGGTTTCGTCGGAGTGGCGAACGTGACGGGCACCGGCACCGAGACCAACCTGCGTACCGGCGAGCGGCGCACCGGCCTGCCCTACAGTGTCGATCTGCGGTTCTTCGCCGGAGAATACGTCGGTGTGGATGGCCGGGTGCATCGGCAGACGTTCAGCGGCATTTGATTGGATGTCTACCAGGGCCGGTCCGGCTCTACCTTGACCGAGCAGATTCACGACTACAACGGCGGCATCCGACCGAACCACCTGTTTTGGACCCTGCTCATCGCTTCCGACGCGGTCGATGTGGATGTCGGTGCCGGCCGGGCCCGGATGGCGGTGACCGGGTTGCTGGCCCAGGATCAGGCGACGAGGGTGAACGCGTTCACCCGGTACCCCGGGCAGCGCTTCCCCGGCTACGGGGCGCCGGCGTATCTCGACTACCGGGTGGACTGGTTCGACGTCGTCGACCGGTACCGGCTGCGGAAGCAGAAGCTCGACTTCTCCGGCCGGTTCGTGCAGACCCACGCGCGGGTGGCCTGGTCCGCGGTGCAAAACGCCACCATCGTGACCGACGCGCACGGCGCCTTCGCCTCCTACGGCACCGACCCGGTGCGGTTCGACGGACACTCCTCGCGCGAGACGGTGTTCGCGGTGCTCGGCCGGGAACGCAACGGCCGGTTCTTCCACCGGTAGCCGCGCTACCCATCGACGGGCGGGGCCGCGGCTGTGTATAGGTAGCGGGTCGGTTGTCGTGAGTCCGACCCGATCGGGGCTGCCTTGTCTGGTATCCATGCCGGGCCAGCCCCGGACGACAAAGGGGAGGTCTGATGTTTGACCGCATCGCGGGCGAGCTGCTGGACGCGTCGGACGCTGCCGACCTGATCCATCGCCACCTGTACACACCGTTCGCGTATCCCGAGCTGCGGGAGACGCTCGAGAGGTCTGCGATCGCCGCCATCCAGCGCTACTTCGCGACCCACGGCGCCGAGATACCTCGCACGGAATACTCAGAGAAACAGATCCAGGTACACGTCGCACCCGGGATCACCGTCGACGGACGCATCGACCTCATCCGCAGGCTGGACACCGACGAGCTGGCAATCGTCGACTTCAAGTCAACCGATCGTGCCCAGGCAGAGGAGGTCACGCGCGACCAGCTGCACGTCTACGCAGTGGGTTACCAAGAACTGACCGGCGACGGTGCGGACCTGATCGAGGTCCTGAACCTCGACGAGGAAGGGGCGAGCACTCGCGAAGAGGTCGAGGAGTCATTGCTCGCCGGGGTGAGGGACGAAATCCGCCAGGCGGGCGACGCACTCCGAGCTAGTCATCTTCCGCGGCTGGAGTCGTGGTGTTCTCACTGTGACCGTTGTGATCTGGCCGGACTGTGCAGGGATCGGCCAGGATCAGACAAGCGTAGCTGACGCCTGCACAGGATGAGCACCCTCATGGCGTCAGCTCGCCTTCTTCACGTAGTCCTCGAGCGCCTCGCGGGCGAGCTGCGAGACGGTCTCGCCGCGCCGCTCGGCTAGCTGCTCCGCCGCGGCTTGCAGGTTCGCCGGCACCCGGAACGCGATCTGCGGGGACCGCTTACCCGGACCGGTAAGCGATGGCCGGCCACGGATCTGGCGGTGCGCGTCGGCGACCGCGCCGTCGACGTACTCCTGGGTGATGCGACGGCCCTTCGAGTCCCGGACGTCCTCGGCCTCGAGGTCGACGTCAGGACCGGGCTCCTGGGTGTACTTGGTCATCGGTTTCTCCACTCGGTTGGCATGACGTGGATGACGAGCAGCCGGTCCGGTTGTTCGATGGCGAGGATCTCCAGCTCCAGCCCGGTATGGTCGTGCCCGACGAACAGCAGCCGCTCGTCGTACTCGTCCGTGGCTTGAATCAGCGTGGGTTCGCCGGCGTCGTTCATCGCCTCGATCACGCGAGCGACGCCGATCCGGCGGCGTCTGGCGGACTGGGTGAGCTTCACTCGCACACCCGCCTATTGTGCTCGACACAAGCTATTGTGTCAAACACAATGGCGGGCTCTTGTCTAGCTGCGATGTTGGTTCGGCACCCTCTTGTGGACCCATCGTGGACCAGATGAGGAGATTGAAGGTAAGGATACGACCGAAGTCGCAGGTCAGCCGCCATCCGCGCGACCAATGTGCCTCGGCCTCCGGAGCCGTGAGCGCAGGTTCGAATCCTGCCGGGGGCGCCCAACCTTGACCAGCACAAGCGCGACACCGACCTGGAAAACGCAAGCTCGCCCAGGACCGAGCCCCGGTCCAGCGAGTCCCACGCGATCCCGTCGAATCTCGCAAGTTGCGGGCCCACCGTGGGCCAGGGTGGCGGTTCGTGAAATGGCCGTGCCCTTTCGTGGCATCACCACCAGGTCACCGGCGCTCATTCAACCTCGTAACGCCCACATTTGGGCGGCAGAGTTGACCATCTCGGTTTCGGGTCACACGCCTTCCGCGCTCGAAGCCAGCGTGAAGGCGGGGGTATCGCGCATCAGCCCTCGGGTGTACTCGTGCTCGGGGTGAGCGAAGACGTCCTCCACTACTCCGGTCTCGACGATCCGTCCGGACTCGAGGACGGCGACGTCTTGCGCGACGTTGCGCACCAGAGCGATGTCGTGCGTGACGAACAGCAGACTGAGGCCGAGATCGGCCTGCAGCTGCTGGATCAGCTCCACCACCGAGGACTGCACGGACACGTCGAGCGCCGAGGTGATCTCGTCACAGATCATCAGCTCCGGCCCGACTGCCAGAGCCCGGGCGATCGCGACCCGCTGTCGCTCCCCACCGCTGAGCTGGTCGGGATACCGGTCGGCGATGTCTTGGCGCAGGGCTGCCCGTTCCAGCGACTGCCGCACGCGCTCGTCGACGTCGTCCACGTCGGTGCACAGGAACCGGATCGGGCGAGTGATCAGCTGGCGCACGGTCTTGCGCGGGTTCAGCGAGTCGTACGGGTTCTGGAAGATGTACTGGATGCGGCGGCGCTGGTCCCGGGTGCGGTCGAAGCTCGAACGGGCGAGGGCGGCGCCGTTGACGGTCACCGATCCCGACCATTCGGCGTGCAGCCCGGCGACGCTGCGCGACAGGGTGGTCTTCCCGCTCCCCGACTCCCCCAGCAGCGCGACGCACCGGCCCTGGCGCACCCGCAGGTCGATCCCGTCGAGGACCGTGGTCCGGCCGTACCGCGCGCAGAACTCGCTGACCTCCAAGAAGACCGGCGGCTCGCTCTCCTCACTCCCCTTGGCGCGCCGGTGGACGTGTTGCACCCGGCTCTCCCCGGCTCGGATGCACCGCACCTCGTGGCCCTCGGCAACCTGGCGCAGCTCGGGAACGGCCGCCTCGCACTCGCTGATGGCGAGCTCGCAGCGTGGCGCGAACGGGCAGCCGGGCGGACGACGCAGCGGCGAGGGAGCGCTTCCCGGTATGCCGAGCATCTGCCGGCGTCCGGCGAGGTCCGGCACGGCCATCAGCAGTCCGGACGTGTACGGGTGCTTCGGCTCGCTGAGGACCTTCTGGGCGGGCCCGAGCTCCACGACGCGGCCGGCGTACATGACCGCTATCCGGTCGACGAGCTCAGCCACCACGGCCATGTCGTGGCTGATGTAGACCGCTGACGCCTCGTACGTGGAGCACATCGAGCGTACGGTCTCGAGAACGTGCTTCTGCGTGGTCACGTCGAGCCCGGTCGTCGGCTCGTCCAGCACGATCAGATCCGGGCGGGCGACGAACGCGATCGCGATCGAGATGCGCTGCTGCTGCCCGCCCGACAGCTGATGCGGGTAGCGGCGGAGGAACGACCTGTCCTCCGGAAGGAGAACCTGGCCGAGCACCTCCCTGACTCGCTCCGCGCCCACGCCGGCGGGCAGCACCTCGTGCAGCTGGCTCCCGATGGTCAGCGCGGGGTTGAGCGACGACGCCGGGGACTGCGGGATGTAGGCAACGGATCGGCCACGTAGCCGCCGCACCTCACGTAATGGCAGCTTGCGCAGGTCCCGGCCGCCTACGACAACCGCTCCCCCGTCGAACTCGGTGCCGCTCTTGCAGTACGACAGCAACCCCAGGCCGAGGGTGGTCTTTCCCGAGCCGGACTCGCCGACGACTCCCAGCACCTCACCCGCGGACAGCCGCAGGTCGATCTCCTGCACGATCGGCGCCAGCGACGGAACCCCCCGGATCGCCAGCTGGTCCACCTGGAGCGTGGGGTCGGTGTGGTCGCTCATGTGCTTGCCTCGCGACCGCATCCTCGCTCGCCTGCGGCAAGTGCCGCGGAGCACCAGTCACAACGCACTGCAGTTATCGCGGCCCCTACCTCCGGCTCACGCCTCAGCTTGTCGCTCATCCTTCCACTCCCCGCCCGATGCCAGCCGATGCCCGCGCGAGGCCATCGGTCGCCAGATTGGTGCCGACGGTCAGGACCGCTATGGCCAGGACCGGGATCGCCACGGCCCACGGCTGTACGGTCAGGGCCACGCGGTTCTCGTTGATCATCAGTCCCCACCCCGGCGACGGCGGCTGGAGTCCCAGGCCGAGAAAGCCGAGGGCGGCGATGATCCCGATCGAGTAGGTGAGCCGCAACCCGACCTCGACCATCAGCGCGCCGGTCACGTTGGGCAGGATCTCGGTGATCATGATCTTCAGCCGGGGGACGGCCGTCGCTTCGGCGACCTTGATGTAGTCCCGCTCGGCCACGCCGAGAGTGGCACCTCGAACGACGCGTGCGACACGCGGCGCGTGGCTGATGCCGACGATCAGCACGAGCAGCCACAGCTTCGGGCCGATGATGCTGACGAACAGCAGCGCGGCGACGATCTCTGGAAACGCGAGCACGACGTCCGAACACCGCATCAACACCTCGTCCAGCCACCCCCTGCGGTAACCGGCGAGGATCCCCACCAGCGCGCCGAGCACCACGCCGATCGCGGTCGCGAGCACGGCGAGCAGCAGCAGCGTCCGGCCTCCGTTGAGAAACCTGCTGAGCACGTCGCGTCCGAGGTTGTCGGTGCCGAAGACCGACCCCTCGGCGTGGCGCAGGTACGGTCCGGCGACGAACTCGTTGGGCCCGTACGGTGCGACGTACGGGCCGACGAGCGCCACGAGCACCACAGCCCCCGCCAGGACCAGCCCGATCTGGGTGCGGCGGAACCGAAGCGCCCTGCCGACAAGCCCGATCGGGCGGGCTACCGTCGGAGTCGCGTCAACAGCGGTCGCCGTCATCTCGGTGCCGTCCTCACCCTGGGGTTCGCCGCAAGGGCGATCACATCGGCGACCAGGTTCACCACGATGTACACGGCCGCGATCAGCAACACCAGCCCCTGGACCACGGGAAGGTCACGGTTGTTGACCGCGTCCACCAAAGCGAGCCCCACGCCCGGGAACCGGAACAGGTACTCGACCACCACGGCGCCACCGGCCAGCCAGGCGAGCTGCAGCGCGATCACCTGCGCCACCGGGCCGATGGCGTTGGGAAGCGCGTGCTTGAACAGGACCGTCCGCTCGGGTAGGCCCTTCAGCCGTGCCTGCTGGACGTACTCGCTCTCGAGTACCTCGAGCATCGTCGCGCGGGTCATCCGCACGATGTACGGGGAGACGATGAGCGCGAGGGTCAGCGCCGGCAGCACGAGCTGGGTGGGGTCGACCCAGATCGGGCCGGGTCTCTTGGCCACGAACACCGCAGGGAGCAGGTGGAAGACCCCGGTGGAAAGGATCAGCACGAGCAGGATCCCGACGACGAACTCGGGTAGCGACGCGACCACCAGGCTGGCGCCCTGTGTCACGTGGTCGGTAGCGCGATCGCGTCGCACCGCCGCGTACACGCCGATCAGGATCGAGATCGGCGTGGCGATACACGCGGCGATCAGCATCAGGACGAGCGAGTTCGAGATCCGCGGCACGAGCATCTTGGCGACCGGTAGCCCGCTCGCGAGGGAGGTGCCGAGGTTGAGGGTGACGACACCCTTCAGCCACGAGATGTACTGAATGACCACCGGCTGCCCGCTGCCCAGCCGCTCGCGCAACGCGGCGAGCCGCTCCGGTGTCGCGTCCTTGCCGAGGATCGCCTGCGCCGCGTCGCCCGGCAGTGCCTGGGTGGCCGCGAAGACCACTACCGAGACCGCCCACAAGATGACGATCCCGGTGACCAGGCGCCGAATGACGAGTCGCAGCATGATGTATCTCTCGGCTCCTCAGGTCCGGTAACGGACTCGGCGGAAGTTGTAGTGCGTGAGCGGAATACCGCTCTTGTGCGGCACGAACCCCTCCAGGCGCGAGTTGTACGCGTCGATCTGGTCGGGGAAGCCCCAGATGATGTACCCGCCTTTCTCGTACTCGATCTTCTGCGCCTCCGCTACGAGCTCACAGCGACGCTTGTCGTCCACCGTCTGCCGGGCCTCGGCGACGAGTCGCCTGAACTCGGCGTCGCTCCAGTGCGTCTCGTTGTAGGGCGAACCCGGCAGGCTTCCCTTCGCGGCCTGGGACAGGAAGTTGCGGGTGAACCAGAAATCCTGCGCGAAGCCCCACTTCAGGTAACGGTCGCCGTAGAACGTGCCCGGGTTGACCTTGTTGATGTCGACCTGCACCCCAGCGCCCTTGGCCTGCTGGGCGAAGACCTGGGCGGCCTCCACCAGGCCCGCAGCAACCGACGCCGTGACGAGCTTGACCCGCAAGTTCTCCTTGCCCGCCGCTCGGAGCAGGCTTCGTGCCTTCTCCAGGTCCTGGTGACGCTGCGGGAGGTCGCTCGCGTAACAGGGGTCGTACCTCGCATACAGGTCGTTCGCGATCGCCCCGTGTCCGCTCAGGACCTGCTTGATCATCCTCTCCCGGTCGACCACGAGGCGGAGAGCCTGGCGGACGCGAACGTCGTCGAACGGGGGCCGGTCGACCCGCATCGTGAACGGCAGCCACGCCCCGGTCCTGGACTCCAGCACCTGAAGGTCCGCCGCGGCCTTGATGACATGGATCAACCCCAGCGGCAGCTGGTCGATCGCGTCGACCTGGGCGCCCAGCAACGCATTGACCCGCGCCGTGTCGTCCGTGAAGTCCACGATGGTCAGCTCGGCCAGGTGGGGCTGGTTGGGCCGCCAGTAGTTCTCGTGCCGGGTCATCACGCTTTGCTGCCCGGGCTCGAAACTCTCCAGCTTGAACGGGCCCGCCCCGACGGGGTGCTTGGGGTCGTACCCGACCGGCACTATCCCGTTCGGGTACTGCGCGAACGCGTCGAGCAACACCGCGTCGGGATGCTTGAGATGCAGGCGAAGCGTGCGCTTGTCCAGCGCCTTCATGCGATCGACGTCGATCGAGGCGAGGTCTTCAGCGCCGACCTTTGGGTCCTTCGGATCGAGTATCCGTTTGATGGTGAACGCGACGTCCTCAGCCCGCACGCTCTTGCCGTTGTGGAACTCCAGACCGTCACGGAGCCGGATGGTCCACGTCGCCGCATCCTTGGACGGTTCGATCTCCTCGGCGAGCGCGTACTCGTGCTTGTAGTCCGGGTCGTACGTCACCAGGCAGTCGTACAGATTGATGGCGCGCGCTTCGTCGGGGTGCGTCTTCGTGCGGTGCGCGTCCACGGTGTCCTTGGCCGACCCGCCGACGATCCCGACCCGAAGGCGTCCGCCCGGCCCGGAGCCACCACTGCCGCCGTAGCCGGAGGCGCCGGGTATCGCTGCGGACGCGCACCCGCCGAGTGCCGACGCCGCACCGGCGGCGACGGCGCCCTGCGCCGCGCCCCGGAGCAGGGCGCGGCGCGTCAGTGTGCGTCTGGCTGGTGCCGGCATCCCCCTCCTCCGGAGCGCAAGCTGACTGTTGCCTCAGTTAGTTGCCTACCTAAACACGTTCGCTCGGACAGGTCAACGCCTCGAGGCCGCTCTCGCCTCGAGCAGGGCGATGAGGCCGCGGTCGCGTTCTGCAACCAGCTCGGAGATCGAGCGCCCGTCGGCTTCGCGCTCGCACCCGCGAACCATCTTGTCCCGCAGCTCCTGGGTGAGCCGGGGAGCGGTGAGCCGCGTCCACGGGGCCTCGAGGGCGGGTCCGAAGTGGTCCAGCATGTGCGCCATGCCGCCTTCGCCGCCGGCGAGGTGAAAGGTCAGGCACGGCCCCATCAGCGGCCACCGCAGGCCTGGGCCCTCGGTCATCGCGAGGTCGACCTGCTTGACTGTCGCCTCGCCCGAGTCCACCATGTGCAGCGCCTCGCGCCAGACCGCTTCTTGCAGCCGGTTCGCGACGAAGCCGGGAAGCTCGTGCTCCATCTGGATCACGCGCTTGCCGATCGACTCGTAGAACCGCGTCGCCTCCTCGACTGCAGCCGGGTCGGTCTGCTTTCCGCCGACCACCTCGACCAACGGGATGAGATAGGGAGGATTGAACGGGTGGCCGACCACGAGCCGGTCCGGTTTCCTGCACTGGGCCTGCATCTCGGTCATGCCGTACCCCGAGGTCGACGAGGAGATCACGACCTGCGGGGGCGTCGCACGGTCGAGTTCGGCGAGCAGTTCGACCTTGAGGTCCAACCGTTCCGGGGCGCTCTCCTGCACGAACTGCGCGTTCGCGACCGCCGCCTCCAGGCTCGGCGCGACCTCCAGCCTTTCCAGGGAGGCGCCCTCGGCGAGCCCCACGTGTTGGAGGGCCGGCCACGCCGTGTCCAGCAGGCGTCGCAGGTTCGCCTCGCCGCCCTGGTCGGGGTCCCATACCGTGACATCGAGTCCGGCGGCGAGGAAGTACGCCACCCAGCCGCCGCCGATCACACCCGTACCGATGCAGGCGACGCGCTCCACCGTCGCTTCGGGCATCGGGTCGCCCTGCTCAGTCACGCGGCCGCAACCCCAGCTTCTCGCGCCCCTCCGCAGGCGACAGTACGCGCGAGCCCATCATCTCGATGATCGACCGTGCCTTGTCGACGAGCTGAGCGTTGGTCGCCTTGACGCCCTTGGACAGGTAGAGGTTGTCCTCCAAGCCCACCCGGACATTGCCGCCGAGCAACACCATCTGGGCAACCATCGGCATCTGCCACCTGCCGATGCCGAAGCCGGCCCACCGCGTGCCGGACGGGATCAGGTCGACCATCGCCTGGGCGATCCTGGGTGAGGCGGGTGCGCCGTACGGGATGCCCAGGCAGAGCTGGTACAGCGGCGCCTCCACCACTCCCTCGGAGACCACCTGGTTCGCCACCCACAGGTGTCCGGTGTCGAAGATCTCCATCTCCGGCTTCACGCCCAGCTCCGCGATCCGCTTCGCGCCGGTACGGATCATGTCCGGGGTACTCACATAGGTCATGTCCCCGTCGCCGAAGTTGAGCGTGCCGCAATCCAAGGAGCAGATCTCTGGCCGGATCTCCTCGACGTGCGCCAACCGTTCCTTCGCGCTGACCAGGTCGGTCTGCGGGCCGGGCGTGGTGGGAGCGCTGTCGCGCACCTGCAAGTCCCCGCCCATCCCGGCCGTCAGGTTGATGATCACGTCCTGGCCGCTCGCCCTGATGCGTTCCACGACCTCGGCGTAAAGGCGCGTCTGCCGGCTGCCCTGGCCGGTCTCGGGGTCGCGCACGTGGACGTGCACGACGGTCGCCCCGGCCTTCGCGGCTTCGATCCCCGACTCCGCGATCTGCTCGGGGGTGACGGGGACGTGCTCGCTCCTGCCTACGGTGTCGCCCGCTCCGGTCAGAGCGCAGGTGAGGACGACTTCAGGGTTCATGCGAATTCCTCCCCGGACGCAGGCGCGGAACGCTGGAACGGCCGTCACGCTACTCGTACCGATGCGGCGCGGGCAACGAAACTTGCGTAAATCGCAATGGTGTCAGTAGGCTCCGCCGCATGGAGGAACTGGGCCAGCGGGTCCGGTACGCGATAGACAGCACCGGTACGAGCCAGCGTCAGCTCGCCTCCGCCATCGACATGGACCCCACCAAGCTGTCCAAGTCACTCGCCGGCACACGTCGCTTCCAGATCAACGAGCTGACCGCGATCGCCGACGAGGCAGGGGTGAGCCTCGGCTGGCTCCTGCACGGCGCCGGCCCTACCCCAGCGCCGACGACCTCCCGCTCACGGCGGTCAGCCGACCGCCGGGTGGAGATCCTGGAGGCGGCCTGGCGGCTGGCCGCGCAGCGCGGCGTCCACAACGTTCGAGTGGCCGACATCGCCAAGGCTTGCGGAACGAGTCCCGCCGCGATCCACTACTACTTCCCGGGCAAGCAGAACGTGATACATGCCGCGCTGCTGCACTGCGCGGAAGCAGCGTTCACACGGCAGAGCATGGAACTCGACCAGCTCACGGACGCACGCGAGCGCATGCTCCGGCTCATCGACCTGCAGGTCCCGGCACTCGGCCAGGTCCGCGACGAGTGGATGATCTGGCTTCAGGTATCGGCTGCGTCGGCGTTGAACAGCGAACTGCGGCACGTACACAACGACTTCTACCGGCGCTGGCGAGACACCGTCGCCGACACGATCCGGCTCGGCCAACAGCAGGGGAGGTTCCGCGATGCCGACCCGCAGCGCACAGCGGTCGCCTTCATGTCGCTTGCCGACGGCCTCGCGATCCAAATCCTCACCGCGACACCGGGGAACTCGGTGGAGACCATGCGCGAGCGGCTGCTCGAACTGGCGGGCCGAGAGATCTTCCTCCCCGACACCTGACCGGCTAGCCGATCTCGGCGGCCCGCGCCCGGTGATCATGAAGGATGTTCGCTGCCATGGCTACGACGAACTTTCATGATCACTGAGTGGGGTGGTTGATCTCGGCCGCACCGCGCAGCACCAGAGGACCGAGCTCCGCAAAGCGCGACGGCGGCACCCGGTCGCGCGGTCCCCAGACGCTGATGACGGCGAAGGGCCGCTGCCGGGCGTCCAGGACCGGAGCCGAGACGCCGTACACCTCGGCTTCGAGCTCTCCGACCGCGACGCTGTATCCCTGGTTACGGATGTCGGCGAGCTCGGCGCGTAGCTGCTCGCGGTCGGTGCGTGTGGTCGGGGTGAACTCGGCGAGCGGCGCGGAGAGGAACGTCTCCACCTCGCTTTCCGGCAACCAGGCGAGCAGCGCCTTGCCGGCCGACGTGGCGTGGACCGGCACGTGGTGTCCGAGCCAGCGCGCGGCAAGCACGCTTCGAGGGGCGACCTCATCGACGTAGGTGAGGCCGAGACGCCGCGGCACCGCAAGGTTCGCCGTCTCGCCGCTGGCCGCGCAGATCGCCTCCAGCGTCGGGCGGGCACGGCGTACGAGCCCGGCGACGCTCGCGTTCGCGGCCATCCGGGAGACCGCGTGCCCGACAGCGTAACGGTTGGTGACCGGATCCCGCTCGACCAGGCCGTGGTCCTCCAGGGTCGCGAGCAGCCGCCACGCGGTCGCCCGGTTGAGCCCGCACGCGGTTGCCAGCTCGGCACCCGGCCGTCCGGGCGGGGGCGCCTCGGCGGCCGCCTCGAGAAGCGCCACGGCACGCTCGACCGACTGCACCCGACCCCCCGCAGCCCGGCCGGCAACCTCTGCCTCACCTGCCGTCTCGCTCACCAGCGCCCTCCCGTCGGGTTTGACCTGCACGCTTGATCGGGCCTACCTTTGCACATCACGAGCAGCTGACGCACATTGTGCGATGGAGCTATCATTGACCGACAGCGAGGAACGGGTCGTCACGCCGTACGAGGGCACCGGCCACCGTCCCTGGGACCCGGACGCTGCCATCGACACCCCGTTACGGCTGCACGAGACGCCGGTACGACACGCGTGGGTCGACTACAACGGCCACATGAGCGAGTCGTGCTACCTGCTGATCTTCGGCGACAACGCCGACGCATTCTTCCGCTTCCTCGGGGTCGATGAGGAGTACCGCGCGGGCGGCCACTCGCTCTACACCGTAGAGACGCACATGCACAACAAGCGGGAGGTCGGCGAGGGCGAGCCGCTGCGGCTGACGCTGCAGCTCCTGGACCACGACGCCAAACGCGTGCACGTGTACCACGAGATGCGTCACGGCGACTCCGGCCAACTCCTCGCCGCGGCCGAGCAGCTGCTCGTACACGTGGACACGCGGGCCGGGCGGTCCGCTCCCCTACCCGACGTACTCCGCGACCGGCTCGCGCTGATTCGCGCGAGCCACGCCGGCCTCCCGGTGCCCGAGCGCGTCGGGCGCCCCATCCGCATCCGGCACGACGCATAGCCAACGGAGCACCACATGGAATTCGCCCTCACCGACGAACAGCAGGCGATCGTCGAGACGATACGCCGCTTCGTGCACGCCGAGCTCGAGCCGTACGAGGACGAGGTCGAGCGGCTCGACGAGGTACCGCCCGAACTGGCCGAGCAGATCAGGGCGAAGGCGCTCGGCGCCGGGCTGTACGCGCCGAACATGCCCGAAGAGGTAGGCGGCGGTGGCCTGGACGCGGTCGCGTTGACGCTCGTCGAGCGCGAACTCGGCAGGACGAGCTACGCGCTGCAGATGCTCGTTGCGCGGCCGAGCAACATCCTGCAGGCATGCCAGGGGGAACAACGGGAGCGGTACCTGCTCCCCGCCGTACGCGGGGAACTGCACGACTGCCTGGCGATGACCGAGCCGGGCGCCGGGTCGGACGTGAGGTCGATGTCGACGCGGGCCGTACGGGACGGCTCGGAGTACGTGATCGATGGCGCCAAGCAGTTCATCAGCCATGCCGACGTGTCCGACTTCGTCGTCCTGTTCGCGGTCACCGGCACCGAGGACACCGAGCGCGGGCCGCGCAACCTCATCACCGCGTTCGTGGTGGACCTGGACACCCCTGGCCTGACCGTACGCCGCGGTTCGGCCTGCGTGTCCCACCGCGGTTACCACCAGTGCGAGCTCGGCTTCGACTCCTGCCGGGTACCGGTGTCCGCCCGGCTGGGCGAGGAGGGACGCGGCCTGGAGTTGATGGACGAGTGGCTCGGGGCCAGCCGGCTCAGCGTCGCCGCGACCTCCGTCGGCAGGGCCCAGCGCGTCTTGGAGATGATGACGCGGTGGGCGGCCGAACGCAGCCAATTCGGGCGTCCCATCGGCCGTTTCCAGGGCGTGAGCTTCCCGCTCGCCGACGTCGCCACCGAAGTCGAGGCGGCCAACCTGCTCACGTTGCAGGCCGCGTGGCGGCTGGAGCAAGCGAGCATGACGAAGCAGGACGCCGCGATGGCCAAGCTGTTCGCGACCGAAGCGCTCGCCAAGGCCACCGACCAGGCCGTCCAGGTCTACGGCGGTATGGGTCTCATGGCCGAGCTGCCGATCGAGCGGTTCTGGCGTGATGCCCGCGTGGAGCGGATCTGGGACGGCACGAGCGAGGTGCAGCGCCACATCATCTCCCGCTCCATGCTGCGGCCGCTGGGAGCTTGATGGTTCCGCGCCCGCCACTCGACCGGCTGCTCGCGCCACGGCACGTCGCCGTCGTCGGCGGTGATGCTGCGGAAAGCGCGATCCGCCAATGCCGTCGTGCCGGGTTCACCGGACCGATCTGGCCGGTGAACCCACAGCGGCACTCGCTTGACGGACTCGCGTGCTACCCGGACGTACGCGCCCTTCCCGAGGCGCCCGACGCGTCGTTCGTCGCCGTTCCCAACCAGGCGACCGTCGAGGTCGTGCGTGGTCTCGCGGACCGCGACGCCGGCGGTGCGGTGTGTCACGCGTCCGGCTTCGCCGAACTGGACGGCCACGGATCGGCGCTGCAACACGATTTGGCTCGGGCGGCCGGTGAGATGGCCGTGCTCGGACCGAACTGCCTCGGGTTGCTGAACTACCTCGACGGTGTCGCGTTGTGGCCGGACGAGCATGGTGGTCACTGCGTCGACAGCGGGGTCGCCGTGATCACCCAGAGCGGCAACATCGGCCAGAACCTCACCATGCAGCGCCGCTCGCTGCCGTTGGCACAACTGGTCACGACCGGGAACACCGCCGTCACCGGCATTGCGGAGATCGTCCAGGCGCTGCTGCGCGACGAGCGGATCACTGCCATCGGCCTGCACCTGGAGGGGATGGACGACACCGCCGGGCTGTTGCGAGCGGGGCTCGCGGCGCTACGGGCAGGGGTGCCGATCGTGGCCCTCAAGACCGGCAGCTCCGAGCTTGGCGCCAGCGTGAACGCGAGCCACACCAGCTCTCTCGCTGGGTCCGACACGCTGGCCGACGCATTCTTCGCCCGCGCCGGAATCGCACGCGTACACAGCCTTGGCGCCTTCCTCGAGACGCTGAAGTTCCTCCATGTGCATGGACCACTGACCGGCAGCACCGTCGCGTCGGCCAGCTGCTCAGGCGGTGAGGCGGCGCTCGTCGCCGACCTCGCGCAGCGATCCGGAACCACCATGCCGGCGTTCGAACCGGCCGTCACCGACGACCTGCGGCGCGTGCTCGGAGAGCACGTCGCGGTCGGGAACCCGCTCGACTACCACACCTACATCTGGGGCAACGCCGCTCGACAGACCGACTGCTTCCGGGCCTTCCTCTCGGCCGGCCTCGACTGTCACCTGCTCGTCGTCGACGTACCGCGTGCGGACCGCTGTGCCCAGTCCGCCTGGCACACGACCGTCGACGCGTACATGACGGCGCACCGCCGTACGGCCGCGACCGCCGCCGTCGTCAGCACCCTGCCGGAGGGTCTTCCCGAACCCCTCGGCCAACGCCTGCTGGCGCAGGGGATCGCCCCGATGCAAGGGTTGGAGGACTGCTTCGCCGCGCTCTGCGCCGCGCACCGCATCGGCGAAGCCCAAGGCCACATCCACGAGGATACGGGGGCGGCACTCACGGTTCCGTCGATGCCGACGGCGGTCGAGCAGCTCGACGAGGCCGCCGCGAAGCGGGTGTTGGAACGGGCCGGCGTGCACGTACCGGCGGGGACAACGGCGACGGCCGCTGACGCGTGCGCTGCCGCTCGCGAGATCGGGTTCCCTGCCGTGGTCAAGGCGGTGTCCGCCACAACGACGCACAAGTCCGAGGTGGGCGCCGTCCGGCTCGGGCTCACCGACGAAGCAGAGGTACGCGCCGCGGTCTCGGCGATGGCGGCGACCACCTTCCTCGTCGAGCGCATGGTGCCGGATGTGTTGGTGGAGCTCATGGTCGGCGTGCGACGCGACCCGCAGTACGGGTTGGCGCTGACGATCGCGGCCGGTGGCGTGCTCGTCGACCTGCTCCGCGACTCCCGCTCGTTGCTGCTTCCGGCCGCACGACCGGACATCGAGGCGGCGCTCGCCCGGTTGCGGGTGTGGCGTCTCCTGGCCGGCTTCCGCGGCCGACCCCGGGCGGACGTGAGCGCCGCGGTCGACGCGATTACCGCTGTCGCCGACTACGCAAGCGATCCCGCGAACGACGTGGTGGAGGTCGAAGTGAACCCACTTCTGGTGTTACCCGACGGACAGGGTGCTGTGGCAGGCGACGTACTGCTGCGCCGGGGGTCGGCCGCGTACGACCGCGCGACACTGGTCGGGAGCGCGCGATGACCGATGCGGTACAGCTCGACGTCGATGGCTCCATCCTGCTGATCACGCTGGACCGGCCCAAGGCGAACGCCATCGACGTCGCCACCAGCCACGAGCTGTACGCGGCGTTCGAGCGGCTACGTCGTGACCCCGACCTGCGGGTCGGCGTGGCCACCGGTGCTGGGGACCGGTTCTTCTCGGCGGGCTGGGATCTCAAGGCCGCCGCGCGCGGGGAACCGGTCGACGCCGACCATGGGCCGGGCGGCTTCGCCGGGCTGACCGAGTTCTTCGGGCTGGACAAGCCCGTGATCGCCGCAGTCAACGGACTCGCCGTCGGTGGCGGCTTCGAGCTCGCCCTCG
>JBOHBN010000344.1:0-8075 GCA_050698355.1 Streptosporangiales bacterium
TCGCTATAGTGACGCCTGACACCGACAACCCTCGTCAGCTCCACGGCCGCAGCCGCAGCTCCGCCGGCCAGTCCGACCTCCCGATCAGCCAGGCGAGAAAGCGACGGGTGTCCTCCGGGCCGGCCAGCCGCCCGGGAAGGCGCTCCAAGCTGGTACGCAGCTCCCAGTCGACGTACTCGTCCGGCCATTGTGTCGGCTGGTAGTCGAGCCCGAGGTCGGCGTGGTGAACCTCGACCTCGCGCAACCGCCGGATGGGGCTGGCGGTCGTCGGCCAGCGGTCATCGGCCAGTAGCTGGGAGTTCGGCCAACCCGCGTCCGCCGAACGTTGCCAGGTCTCCTCCAGGCGCCTGGCCGAGTCGGCGACGTCGGTGGCGAGCTCGACCGCCGAGCGCGTGGCGCCCTGCTCGATGTCCCGGTCGCGTTGCTCGGTGCCGCCGGGATAGCGGGCCGCCTCCTCGCCACGCAACGCGCCCTCGAGCCGTCGCACGTGCCCGTCGGCGTTCCTGGCCACGTGGGTGAAGACGTGGCCGACCCTCCACCCGGGCAGCAGGCTGGCGCGGGCTACGGCCTCATCGGCCAGGCCGACGACCGTTTCCAGCAACCGTTCGTGCGCGGACGTACAGGCGACGATGGCGGCACCGGGATCGTTCTCCACCCACGCATTGTGCCCTAGCGGTACGTCGAGACGACCACCGAGAGCGTGACCGCCATGGGCTCGGGCAGCGCGGCCACGCGCCTGTCGAGTGCGGTCGGCTCGACGTGATAGGCGCTCGGGCCCATCGCCACCAGGTCACGCACCTCGGCATGGCTGAGCCGCAGGCCAACGTCTAGCACCTCGCGATCGTCCAACCCGAAGTACGGGTCGAGTGTCGCGGCCACCCGGTCGTCCTTCGCCGCGTCGACGGTGAGCAGGTCCAGCGCCTCCACCAGCTCCGAAAGGTGCCGCGCTGTCGGCGTCACCACGACCAGGGCACCGCCGTCGCACAGCACACGGCGGAACTCGGCGCCGTTGCGCGGAGCGAACACGTTCAGCAGGAGCGAGGCGGCGTCATCGCGTACGGGCACGTGCCGCCAGGCATCACACGCGACCGCCCCTGCGCGTGCGTGCGCGCGGGCGGCACGGCGCATCGCGTACTTCGACCGATCCAGCGCGACGCCCACGTGCCCCGGCGACGCGCCGAGGACACTCGCCAGGTAATGACCAGTACCCGCGCCGATGTCGACGACGCAGCCGTCGGCCGGGGATCCGGCGGCGGCGCGGACGATCGCATCGGCCACGGGCGCGTACCGACCGGACGCGAGGAAGCGTTCACGGGCCTGCACCATGGCAAGCGTGTCGCCTGCACCGGAACGCGCGCTGCCGGGCAGCAGGTTCACGTACCCCTGGCGGGCGACATCGAACGCGTGCCCGGCAGGGCAGCGCAACGTACGGTCGACCCGCTCGAACCGGCCGCCGCAATACGGGCAGGCGAGGTACGGCAGGACCTGGTCGAGCACGACCCTCGCTCGCTGAAACCGCTAGATGTTGAAGCCGAGCGCGCGCAGCTGCTCGCGCCCCTCCTCGGTGATCTTCTCCGGGCCCCAGGGCGGCATCCACACCCAGTTGATGCGGAAGTCGTCGACAACGCCCTGCATCGACGTGGCCGCCTGATCCTCGATGACATCGGTCAGCGGGCATGCCGCGCTGGTGAGCGTCATGTCGACTGTGGCGACGTTCTGCTCGTCGATGGTCACGCCGTAGACCAGGCCGAGGTCGACGACGTTGATGCCGAGCTCGGGGTCCACGACGTCGCGCAGGCACTCTTCGACGTCCTCGACCGCCGCCGCGGATGCGGACGGTGTCTGCCCGGTCGGGGTGGCGTGCTCACGTACCGGTTGGTCGGTCATTGGTCTCCTCCGTCGTCCGCCATGCTGCGTACGGTGGCGTCCTTCCAAGCCATCCAGCCGAGCAATGCGCACTTGATACGGGCAGGGTAACGGGAAACGCCGGCGAACGCCGACGCGTCCTCCAGCATGTCCTCGTCCGGTTCTCCCTCGCCCCGGCTCTGCATCAGCTCGTGGAACGCCTTCTCGATCCGGTTCGCGTCCTCGACGTCCTTGCCGATCACCAGATCGCTCATCACAGAGGCGCTCGCCTGGCTGATCGAGCAGCCGAGCGAGTCGTACGACACGTCCACGACCGTGTCGCCCTCGAGCCGCACCCGCAAGGTGATCTCGTCACCGCAGGTCGGGTTGGTGTGGTGCACCTCGGCGTTGTACGGCTCCCGCAAGCCCTTGTGGTGCGGGTTCCGGTAGTGGTCCAGGATGATCTCCTGGTACAGCCCATCGAGGTGCATCAGCCGAAGTACCTCTTCACCTGGTCCAGGCCCGCGACCAGCGCATCGACGTCGGCGCGGGTGTTGTAGAGGTAGAACGACGCGCGGGTACTCGCCGTGACACCGAACCGCTTGTGCAGCGGCCGCGCGCAGTGGTGCCCCGCGCGTACCGCGACGCCCTCCGCATCGAGCACCTGGCTGACGTCATGTGGGTGCACGCCGTCGACCACGAACGACACCACGGGGCCGCGGTCGACCGGCTCGGTCGGCCCGAGGA
The DNA here is from genome assembly GCA_050698355.1 of Streptosporangiales bacterium. Lineage (GTDB taxonomy): Bacteria > Actinomycetota > Actinomycetes > Streptosporangiales > WHST01 > JBOHBN01. The sequence goes on from JBOHBN010000344.1 coordinate 2,593, forward strand.
TCCGCAGCCCCTCGACCGAGGTCATCCGTTGCAGCGCGTACGACACCAGGTCCTGGTCGTGCGCGTGCACTGCATCGCGTCCCAGCTCGGTCAGGTAGTCCACGGCTGCGCCGAGCCCTACGGCCTCGGCGATCGGCATCGTGCCCGCCTCGAACTTGTGCGGTGGCGGCGCGAACGTCGACCGCTCCATCTCGACGAGCTGGATCATCTCGCCGCCGCCGAGGAACGGCGGCAGCGCCTCCAGCAGCTCGCGCCGGGCCCACAGCACGCCGATGCCGGTCGGGCCGCACGCCTTGTGCCCGGTGAAGCCGAGGAAGTCGGCACCGAGCTCGCGGACGTCGACGGGCCAGTGCGGCACCGACTGCGCCGCGTCGACGAGGACCAGCGCGCCGACCCGGTGCGCCCGCTCCACGACCTGCTGCACCGGGTTGACCGTGCCGAGCACGTTGGACTGGTGCGCGAGCGCGACGAGCTTCGTCCGCTCGGTGACCAGATCGTCGAGCTGCGACATGTCGAGGCGGCCCTCGTCGGTCACGCCGAACCACCGCAGCGTCGCGCCGGTGCGCTCGCAGAGCAGCTGCCACGGCACGATGTTGGAGTGGTGCTCCATCTCGGTGATGACGATCTCGTCACCGGGACCCAGGTGGAAGCGCTCGTCACTCGACGCGCCGGCCGTGGCGTTGCCCATCGCGTACGCCACCAGGTTGATCGCCTCGGAGATGTTCTTGGTGAACACCACCTCGGTCTCGTCAGCAGCCCCGAGGAACCGCGACACCTTGAGCCGCGCGCCCTCGTACGCCTCGGTCGCCTCCTCGCCGAGCGCGTGCGTCGCCCGGTGGATGTTGGCGTTGTGCCGCTCGAGGAAGTCGTCGAGGGTGTCCAGGACGGGCTGAGGCTTCTGCGAGGTGTTGGCGCTGTCCAGGTAGACCAGACGCCGGTCGTCGTGCACCGTCCGTTCGAGGATCGGGAAGTCCTTGCGGACGAGGTCGACGTCGAACGGCGTGAGGGCGTTGGACACGCTCATGCGCAACCGCCTTTCGCTGTCACGACCCGGCGGCCGGTACGGCTTCGGCCTCCGGCATCGCCGCGCCGCCGCCCTCGACGTACTTCTCGTACCCTTCGGCCTCCAGCTGCTCGGCGAGGTCGGGTCCGCCTTCCTCCACGACCCGGCCGGCAACGAAGACGTGTACGAAGTCGGGCGTAATGTAGCGCAGGATCCTGGTGTAGTGGGTGATGAGCAGCACGCCCTTGTCACCGCTCTCGGCGTAGCGGTTGACACCGGCGGAGACGACACGGAGCGCGTCGATGTCCAGACCCGAGTCGGTTTCGTCGAGCACCGCGATCTTCGGCTGCATGAGGTCGAGCTGGACGATCTCGTGCCGCTTCTTCTCGCCGCCGGAGAAGCCCTCGTTGACGTTGCGCTCGGCGAACGCCGGATCGAACTTCAGCTGCTCCATCGCCCCGCGTACTTCCTTCACCCACGTACGCAGCTTCGGCGCCTCGCCGCGCAGCGCGGTCGCCGAGGTGCGCAGGAAGTTCGAGACCGACACGCCCGGCACCTCGACGGGGTACTGCATCGCGAGGAACAGCCCCGCACGCGCCCGCTCGTCCACCTTCATCGCGAGCACGTCCTCGCCGTCGAGCAGCACCTGCCCGCCGGTGACCGTGTACTTGGGGTGACCGGCGATCGAGTACGCGAGCGTCGACTTGCCGGAGCCGTTCGGCCCCATGATCGCGTGCGTCTCGCCGGAGCTGACCGTGAGGTTGACGCCGCGGAGGATCTCCTTGTCCGCCACGTTCACGTGCAGGTCACGGATCTCGAGAGTTGACATCTGGTTTCTGGACTCCTGGTTCAGTTCGTGTCCACCGCGACGAGCACGTCGTCGCCGTCGATCTTCACGGAGTAGACGGGTACGGGTTCGGTGGCGGGAAGCCCGGTCGGGTGCCCGGTGAGCATGTCGAAGCGGGAACCGTGCAGCCAGCACTCGAGCGTGGTGCCGTCGACGTCGCCCTCCGACAGCGGCACCTCTTCGTGCGAGCACACGTCATACACGGCGTAGAACTCGCCCTCACTGCGAACGACCGCGACGGGCGTGCCGTCGACGTCGACGTGCCGCGCCTCGCCCTCGGGAACGTCCTGCACCGTGCAGACCTTGCAGTAGGTCATGTCCCTACCGCCAGCAGCTCCTGCTCCACCCGGTCGATCAGCCGTTCCCTGATCTCGGCGACCTCGATCTTGTCGATGAGGTCGGCGAAGAACCCGCGTACGACGAGCCGCCGCGCTTCCAGCTCCGGGATGCCGCGGGACTGCAGGTAGAACAGCTGCTCGTCGTCGAACTGACCCGTCGCGCTCGCGTGACCCGCACCGACGATCTCTCCGGTCAGGATCTCCAGGTTCGGCACCGAGTCGGCCCGCGCGCCGTCGGTGAGCACAAGATTGCGGTTCAGCTCGTAGGTGTCGGTGCCGAGCGCCTCCGGGCGGATCAGCACGTCGCCGATCCACACCGTGTGGGCGTCCTCGCCCTGCAGCGCGCCCTTGTACTCCACCCGGCTGCGGCAGTCGGCGACCGAGTGGTCGACGAACAGCCGGTGCTCCAGGTGTTGTGGCGCGTCGGCGAAGTAGAGCCCGTACATCTCGCAGTCGCCGCCGGGCTCGGCGTAGATGACCTGCGGGTAGAGCCGCACGAAGTCGCCGCCGAAGCTGACGATCGCGCACTTCACCCGCGCGTCCCTCGACAGCCGGATGTACTGGTGCGCAGCGTGCACCGCGTCGTCATCCCAGTCCTGCAGGCTGACCAGCGTGAGCTGGGCGCTGTCGCCGACGTTGACCTCGAGGTTGGCCGCGTACGTCGCCGACCCGGTGTGGTCGAGGACGATCGCGACCTCCGCGAACGGCTGCACGTCGAGCACCACGTGCCCGTACTCGGTGGCGCCGTTGCCGCGCACCGAGACGGTGACGGGCCGCTCGGGCCGCGCCTCCTTCGGCACGGTGACGACGGTCGCCTTCTCGAACGAGGACCACGCCTGCGCGGCGACCCGGTCGGTCGGAATGCCGGCGCGGCCGATCCGCGGGTCGTCACGCCCCACCGTCTCGACCACGACGGGCTCGGGCGCGTCCGCCTCGATGGTCATGCCACCGGCCGGCGTCGCCGTCCCGTCGTGCAGACCGCGCATCCGCTTCAGCGGCGTGAACCGCCACTGCTCGTCGCGCGAGGTCGGAACGGCGAAGTCGTCGACGTCGTAGGACGCCGCCTGGTGCAGCTTGGACTGCGCTGCCTTCGCTTCCTCGGCACCGCCGCCGTGCGAATGTGGTGCTATCTCGACACCGCTGCTCAACCCACGGCCCCTTCCATCTGCAACTCGATAAGGCGGTTCAACTCCAGCGCGTACTCCATCGGGAGCTCGCGCGCGATCGGCTCGACGAAGCCGCGCACGATCATCGCCATCGCCTCGTCCTCGGTGAGGCCGCGGCTCATCAGGTAGAACAGCTGGTCCTCGCTCACCTTCGAGACGGTCGCCTCGTGACCCATCTGCACGTCGTCCTCGCGGACGTCGACGTACGGGTAGGTGTCGGACCGGCTGATCGTGTCGACGAGCAACGCGTCGCACTTCACCGTGGACTTCGCGTTGGACGCGCCCTCCAGCACCTGGACCAGGCCGCGGTACGAGGTGCGCCCGCCACCGCGCGCAACCGACTTCGACACGATCGTCGACGAGGTCTGCGGCGCGACGTGCACCATCTTCGCCCCGGCGTCCTGGTGCTGGTTCTCACCGGAGAAGGCGACCGACAGCGTCTCGCCCTTGGCGTGCGGGCCCATCAACCAGATCGCCGGGTACTTCATCGTGACCTTGGACCCGATGTTGCCGTCGACCCACTCCATCGTGGCGCCCTCGTGCGCGACCGCGCGCTTGGTCACCAGGTTGTAGACGTTGTTCGACCAGTTCTGGATGGTCGTGTAGCGGCAGCGCGCGTTCTTCTTCACGACGATCTCCACCACCGCGGAGTGCAGCGAGTCGGTGGAGTAGACCGGCGCCGTGCAGCCCTCGACGTAGTGCACGTACGCGTCCTCGTCGACGATGATGAGCGTGCGCTCGAACTGGCCCATGTTCTCGGTGTTGATCCGGAAGTAGGCCTGCAGCGGGATGTCGACGTGCACGCCCTTCGGCACGTAGATGAACGAGCCGCCGGACCACACCGCGGTGTTGAGCGCCGCGAACTTGTTGTCGCCGGGCGGGATCACGCTGCCGAAGTACTCGCGGAACAGCTCCGGGTGCTCTCGCAGCCCGGTGTCGGTGTCGAGGAAGATGACGCCCTGCTCCTCGAGGTCCTCGCGGATCTTGTGGTAGACGACCTCGGACTCGTACTGGGCGGCGACGCCGGCGATCATGCTCTGCTTCTCCGCCTCGGGGATGCCGAGCCTGTCGTAGGTGGTCTTGATGTCGTCGGGCAGCTCGTCCCAGGACGTCGCCTGCTTCTCGGTGGAGCGGACGAAGTACTTGATGTTGTCGAAGTCGATGTCACCGAGCTCGGCGCCCCACGTCGGCAGCGGCTTCTTCCCGAACAGCTTGTGACCCTTGAGCCGGGTCGACAGCATCCATTCCGGCTCGTCCTTGCGCGCCGAGATGTCGCGCACCGCCTCGTCAGAGAGGCCCCGGCGCGCGTTCGCGCCCGCCTCATCGGAGTCGTGCCAGCCCCACTGGTACCGGCCGAGCCCGTCGAGTTCGGGATGGGCAACTGTAGTCATGCGGGAGTCCTCCGAGACGTCGAGGTGGTCTTGCTCGCTGAACTGCGATCCGCGGCCGGAGAGGTTCCCCGTCCGGTCCGCGCTGACACATGCGTGGTGCACACGTCGTCACCACGGGCGATCGTGGCGAGGCGCTGCACCTGGGTGCCGAGCAACCGGCCGAACGCCTCCGCCTCCGCCTCGCAGAGCTGTGGAAACTCCGCGGCGACGTGCGCGACGGGGCAATGGTGCTGGCACAGTTGGTGACCGCCGCCGGCGACGGGCGCCGGGACGACAGTCGCAGCGTACCCGTCGTCGGTCAATGCCTCGGCGAGCATCGCCGCGTGCCGCGACTTCGGTGCCTTGTCGAGGTGCTGGCGATAGCGCCGCTCAAGCTCCGCGACCCGCTTGCGGGCGAACATCGCGACCGCCTCGGGCCCGACCGACTCCCCCAGGTAGCGCAGTGCACTCGCGGCGAGGTCGTCGTAACCCTGGTAGGCGGCATCCCTGCCCGCGTCGGTGACCGCGAACACCCGGGCGGGCCGCCCGCGGCCGCGTTGCCCGTAGCAGGGCGCCTCCCGGTCCGCGACGTACCCGACCTCGACCAGCGCGTCGAGGTGACGGCGCACGGCCGCAGGGGTCAGGTCCAGCTCGCGGGCCAGCTCGGCTGTGGTGGCACGGCCGAGCTCGAGCACCAGCCGGAACACGCGGTCCCTGGTGCCGCCCGCAGCGGTCACCGAGGCACCCTCGTGTCCGACG
>JBOHBN010000345.1:0-3302 GCA_050698355.1 Streptosporangiales bacterium
GCTCAGGTGAATCTCCCCAGACTTGCTCACTGAAATTCCCCACCCGCGTGGCTCCGCCGGATCGGGCGGGGCTCCTTCGAGGCTGGTGGTCTCTGACCACGCACCAGCTCGAAGGAGCCCTGTTCCATGCTCACACGGGAGGACGACATCGACGCGCACGCGTTGCGCTGCAGGGGTTGGACGATCTCGGCGATCGCCCGGCACTTGGGCCATGACCGCAAGACCATCCGTGCCTACCTGGCCGGCGGGCGCCAGCCTGGCCAGCGGGCGCGCAGTGGCCCGGACGGGTTCGAGCCGTTCGTGGCTTACTGCACGGCGCGGCTGGCCGAGGACCCGCACCTGTGGGCGAGCACCCTGTTCGACGAGGTGGTCGAACTCGGCTATGCCCGGTCGTATCCGACGTTGACGCGGCAGCTGCGCTCCCGCGGGCTGCGCCCGCCGTGCGAGCCGTGCCGGCCGGCGAAGGGCCGGGCGGTGGCGGTGATCGAACACTCACCCGGTGATGAGACCCAGTGGGACTGGGTCGATCTGCCTGACCCTCCCGTGCACTGGGGGTGGGGCAGATGCGCGCATCTGCTGGTCGGGGCGCTGGCACACTCGAGCCGGTGGCGCGATGTGCTGTGTCCTTCGATGGACCAACCACACCTGATCGACGGGCTGGACCGGGTGACCCGCGTGCTGGGCGGGTTGACACACGCGTGGCGGTTCGACCGGATGGCCACCGTGATCAACCCCGACACGCAGCGGGTGCAGGCCTCCTTCTCCGCCGTCGCCAAGCACTACGCCGTGCAGGTGCGGGCCTGCCCACCGCGGCGCGGCAACCGCAAGGGCGTGGTGGAGAAGGCCAATCACGTTGCTGCGCAACGGTTCTGGCGCACCCTGCCCGACGATGTGACACCCGAGCAGGCCCAGCAGCTGCTCGACGCGTGGTGCGCCACCCGCGGCGACGCCCGGCTACGCGCCACCGGTGACGGCCAGGCGACGGTGGCCCCCGTCGCCGCCGCCGAGCCGCTGCGTGCGGCTCCGGCGAGCCCGTTCCCGGCCACGCTGGCCGTCACCCGGATCGTGTCGGCGCAGGCGCTGGTGTCCTTCCGCGGCAACCGATACAGCGTGCCACCCGAACTGGCCGTCGCCACCGTCACCGTGTCCCACCGCCTCGACACCGACCACCTCGACATCGCCACTCCCACCGGCACCGTGATCGCCCGCCACCGCCTCGCCCCCGCCGGGACCGGGGCGATGGTCCGCGACCACGGCCACGTCCACGCGCTCGAACAGGCAGCCCTGACCGCCGCCAGCTCCGCGAAACCGCACCGGTCCAAGCAGCGCATCCCACCCGGGCCGGTCGCCCGCGCCGCCGCCGACACGCTGCGCGGCGATCACATCACCGGCCAGGGCGGCGCCACCGGTGCTGACACGGTCATCGACCTGGCTCGTTACACCGCCGCGGCCGCCGCCCGCACCACCCTGCCCCCGGCCGCCCCGACCGTCGAGCAGTAACACCACCAGAGAGAGGAAACCCGATGACAGCACCAAAAGCCACCCCAACCGCCGCGAGCGGGCAACCGCCGGCGACAGCCCCGCAGGCCAGCCTCTACCAACAGCTGCGCGGGCATCTGGCCACGCTGAAGCTCCACGCCGCCGCCGAAGCCCTGCCCGGCGTGCTCGATCACGCCACCGCCGAAGGCCTCACACTGACCGCCGCACTGGAACGGCTGCTGGCCATCGAAGTATCCGACACCGAGGCCCGCCGCCTGGCCGGTCGGCTGCGCTTCGCCTCACTACCGACCCCGGCCACACTCGAGGAGTTCGACTACGCCGCCGCCCCCGCCATCGATCCCAAGCTCATCACCGAACTGGCGACCTGCCGCTACCTCGAGACGGCCACCAACGTTCTGCTCATCGGTCAACCCGGCCTCGGCAAGACCCACCTCGCGGTCGGGCTCGCACGCAAGGCCGCCGAGGCCGGCTACCGCACCTACTTCACCACCGCAGCCGACCTCGCCGCCCGCTGCCACCGCGCCGCGATCGAGGGCCGCTGGGCCACCACCATGCGCTTCTTCGCCGGACCAAGCCTGCTCGTCATCGATGAACTGGGCTACCTGCCGCTACCCGCCGAGGCCGCCTCCGCACTGTTCCAAGTCGTCTCGCAACGATACCTGAAGACCTCGATCATCCTGACCAGCAACCGCGGTGTCGGGTCGTGGGGCGAGGTCCTCGGCGACACCACCGTCGCCGCCGCACTACTCGACCGGCTCCTGCACCGATCCGTCGTGCTCACCCTCGAAGGTGACTCCTACCGGCTACGCGATCACCACGCCCGCGCCGACACACTCCGCCAAACCACCACCGGCACCCGCCAACCGCTACACTGACCACCACCCCCGGGTGGGGAATTCCGGTGAGCAACTCTGGCCAAGATCATTTAGCGCCGTCAGAACCAGCACCGCTGCTCGCGAGTCTGGGGGAACACCTCGCGCAGCCCGGCCCAGAATCCCAGCGCCCCGTCCCCGACCGCCAGCACCGGGGCGGTCATGCCGCGGCGCTTGCAGTCACGCAGCAGGTCCGCCCACGACTCGGTTGACTCCCGGAACCCGTCCGCCAGCGCGACGAGTTCCTTCTTGCCGTCCGCGCGCACGCCGATGATGACCAGCAGGCACACCTTGTCCTGGGCCAGCCGCACCTTGACATGGATACCGTCAGCCCAGCAGTACACGTAGTCGGCCTCGGCGAGCGACCGGGCCCCGAACTTGGCGGCCTCGTCCTGCCACTGGCTGGTCATCCGCGCGATCGTCGCCGGCGACAGCCCGGCTGCCGAGCCGAGGAACTGCTCCAACGCCGGACCGAAGTCGGACGTGGACAGCCCGTGCAGGTACAGCAGTGGCAGCACCTCGGCCACCTGCGGAGACTTGCGCGACCACGCCGGCAGGATCGCCGAACAGAACCGGACCCGCTTCCCGGTGTCCGCATCGACGCGCTTGTCGTTGACCCGCGGCTGCTTGACCGGCACCGCCCCGGCCGCGGTCATCACCTCCCGCGGCTCGTGGTACCCGTTACGCACCACCAGCCGGTGCCCGTCCTCGTCGACCTGGTCGGCGTGCGCGTCGACATGGGCGGCGATCTCGGCGTGCAGCGCCGCCGCCAGCATCTGCCGGGCGCCGCCTCGGGCCAGCTCGTCCAACAGCGACCCGCCCGCCGAGCCGACCTCGTTGGCACCCGCGTCGTCATGAACTACGTTGAGCATGGGCGTACCTTCCCGAACCAGCGCTCCCACGCCGGTCCATGATCAGAACCATTCGGAC
>JBOHBN010000346.1:0-1602 GCA_050698355.1 Streptosporangiales bacterium
GCGAAGCTGACCCGCGCCGTCGGCCAGGGCTGGTACGGAAGGTAAAGGGGACAGACGATGGCGATGAACGCCGCGTACCTGGACGGCACCGCCGACGCGGGCGGCGGCCTGATCGGCTTCCTCGGCCTGGTCGACGACACCGGCGCCGAGCTGGCCGGCGGGTCGTACACGAGGCTCGCGGTGGCGTGGAACCTCACGGCGGGGACGGGCAGGATCAACCCGACCAGCGACCTGGTATTCGACGTCCCCTCCGGGGCGACGGTCGCGGGGTGGCGCGGCTACTCGGCGTCGACGAGCGGCACCGACTACGGCGGTGCGGACCTCACGTCCCAACCATTCAACAGCTCAGGCGAGTACACGCTGCTGGCAGCGCAGACCGCGATCGATCACGACGCGGCCTGAGCGATGTCCTACCTCGACGACCTGCCCGCGCACGGCGAGGAACCGTGGGACTCCCAGCTGGTCACCGCGCTCGGCGATATCAACGCGGCCGCCGAGACCGCCCAGTCGACCGCGGACGGGAAGGTCAGCCCCGGCGACCTCGCCCCGGTCGCGACGAGCGGCGCGTACTCGGACCTGTCCGGTACACCTGCGATCCCGGACTCTTACGATGACATCGGCGCCGCGTCCGCCGCGCAAGGCAGCCTAGCGGATTCGGCGACTCAGCCCGGCGACCTCGCCACCGTGGCCGGCACGGGCAGCTACAGCGACCTGACCGGGCGGCCCGCGATCCCCGACTCGCCCGATGACATCGGCGCCGCCGAGGAGGTCGCCTCCCCGATCGGGTGGACGGCTGTCTCCACCCAGTCGCCGATCACGACGGTGCACAGGGCACGGATTCGCCGCCACGCCACCGGTCAGGTCGAGCTCCAGATCGATGCGGATATCTCCGGGTTCTCCAGTGGTAACAACGTCGCCAGCGTGCCGAGCTGGGCGTGGCCTACTGACGGGGAGTCGATGAACTTCATCTGTGGCAGCGGCGGCAACGGGTTCTGCCTGGGCAGGATCACCACCGGTGGAGACGTGAAGCTTTTCTCGCCGAGCTCGTTGAACGACGTGCAGATGGTGGTCTCGTACACACCATGAGCGGCTTCGGGGAAGGCGGGTTCGGGCTCGGCGGGTTCGGTGTCGGACTACAGGAAGAGTCCGGCGGGTCGGTGGCCAGCGTCACCGCCTCGGCATCGGGTACTGGTGCAGCGTCGACGAGCGGGGGATCGAGCGCCCGCCTGACCGTTGCCACCGCCTCGGCGGGCAGCCCTGGAGCGGCTGGCGGCACGCTCGTTGCCGTCCAGGCATCGGCGCAGGGGAACGGGTCACCTGCCCCCGACGGCGGTTCCACGGTCCTCCTGACCGCCCTCGCGACCGGGGCCGGTACGCCAGCGGCGACCGGAGGCGCTCTCGTCCCCGTCACCATCGCCGCGACGGCAGGGGGTACGCCAGCACCCGGCAGCGGCTTCGCGTCCAGTCTCGTCGCCACGGCGACAGGGAGCGGTACGCCCAGGGCGGGGGACGGCGCGGCTGCACCGGTCCTCGTCGCGTCGGACGGTGCCGGTTCCCTCTCGGCCAGCGGCGGCGCGGCAGCAGTCACCAGCACGTTCTCGT
>JBOHBN010000347.1:0-7697 GCA_050698355.1 Streptosporangiales bacterium
CCCCGCAGCAGCCGCCACCGCCGCCTGCGGGCGCCGCGGCCGGCGTGCTTGCCGCCCGGCCGGTGACGGCCACACTCGAGAACACCCGGTCGGCGTGCGGCTCGCCGCATGGGCAGTCCGCCGACGCGTTGGCCTCCGCCATCGGGCGGGATACCTCGAAGTGGTCGCCGCAGGTGCGGCACTTGTACTCATAGCGCGCCATGGCTCCCAGCGTACGCGGCATGACGCCCGCTAGCCTCGGTGCCGTGGTGGAGATCCGGTACGACACAGTGCTTCCCGCCCGGCGCACCCCGGTGACCCTGCGCACCGCGGATGGGCTCGCGCTCGTCGGTGAGCTGGCGCTGCCCGCGCAGCGGCCGCCGGTCGCCACGCTCGTCACCTTGCACCCGCTGCCGACACACGGCGGCATGATGGACAGCCACGTGTACCGCAAGGCCGCGGCGCGGCTGCCGGCGATGGCCGATCTGGCTATCCTCCGGTTCAATACGCGCGGCACGTCGAGCGAGCAGGGGACCAGCGAGGGTGCGTTCGACGAGGGCGAGGGGGAGCGGTACGACGTTGCCGCCGCCCTGGAGTACGCGGAGTTCTCCGACCTGCCCGCGGTCTGGCTCGTCGGCTGGTCGTTCGGCAGTGAGCTGGCGCTGCGGTGGGGCGGCGACCCGTCCGTCGCGGGTCTGATCCTGCTCTCGCCGCCGTTGAAGCGCGCGACCGATGACGACCTGGACCGGTGGGCGGCCAACGGCTCGCCGGTGGTCGCGCTCGTACCGGAGCTGGACGACTACCTGCGTCCAGCGGAGGCACGCGAACGCTTCGCTCGGGTGCCGCAGGCCGAGGTCGTCGCTGTCGACGGCTGCCGCCACCTGTGGGTAGGCGAACAGTACGTGCGGCGCGCGCTGGACGAGATCGTCCGGCGCGTCAACCCGGCCGCGGCACCGTTACCGACGTCGTGGCCGTCGCCCCGCTGACGCTCTCTAAAGCTTGGTCAGCTTGCTGCTCGGCAGGGCGATGCGCTCGACGATGCCGGAGCCGAAGTCCGCGCGAAGCGCGGCGGTTCCCTCGACGGCGACCACGATGCCGAGCCCGAACCGGTCATGGTTCACCCGGTCGTCCACCGTGTAGACCTCACGCGGGGCCTCGGTCGTTGGAACGTTGAATGGGCTGGTTGCAAGAGGCCGTCGTCCGGCGGCTGCAGTAGGTTTCATCAACTACCAGTATGCATCTTCAGGCGCGTTCTAGCCTGCGCAGGGCCACCTCGCGAAACAACAGCAGCGCCGCTGCGGCGAGCGGGATCGCGAGCAGCGCGCCGAGGGCGCCGAGCAGGCTCCCGCCGATGAGGATGGCGATGACGGTCATCGCGGGCGGCAGCTCGACCGCGCGGCGCATCACCCGCGGGTAGATCAGGTAGTTCTCCGCCTGCTGGTAGGCCACGTAGAACAGGCCCGTGGCGATGCCTGTACCCACGCCGTTGGCGAACGAGACGAGCGTGACGAGCACGGCCCCGATCGTCGCGCCGACCATGGGGATGAGGTCGAGCAGCATGACCGTGAGCGCGAGCGGTAGCGCGTACGGGACCTGCCAGGCGAGCAGCCAGATGTAGCTCGTCACACCGGCGACGAACGCGATCACGGTGGCGCCCGAGACGTAGCCGCCGACGCGGCCGACGATCTCGTCGCCGAGCAGCGTGACGCGTTCCCGGCGCGAGTGCGGCGCCAGCTGGTAGCAGGACCGCTTGATCTTCGGCAGCGAGGCGAGGAAGTACAACGTCAGTACGAGCACGCAGAAGGCGCTGAAGAGGGTGCCGAGCACCGCCTTACCGAGGCCGATGATGCCGGTCGCGGCCAGCCCGCCGAGCTCGCTGCCCTTCGTGTCCAGGTACTCCTGGAACCGGGCGACCAGGTGGAACCGGTCGTCCAGGCGGCTCACCGTCTGGTTGTTCTCCAGCGCGGTCAGATACTCGTCGCGGTGCTGCCAGAACTCCTCGGACTGCCCGACGAGCGGCGGGACGATCGTCGACACGAACCCGGCCACGAACAGGAGTACGGCGGCGAACACGATCACGACCGCCCACGTGCGCGGTATCCGGCGGCGCTGGAGCCACTCGACTGCCGGGTTGAGCCCGATCGCGAGGAACATCGCGATGACGAGCAGGATGAGCACCTGCCGCACGCCGATGATGGCTTGCACGAGCAGGTACGCCAGCGCCACGCCCAGCGCGCCGGTGAACCCGAAGAGGAACGGCGACCTGCGAAACGGCCGACCCGGCCTGCCGAACGGGAAGTCGTCCCGATCGCCGGTCGGGGTCTCTAGCCCGCCATCGTCGGCTACCTCACCCTCGGCGGCGTCAGATCGGGTCTGCACGACCTAGCGCTGCTGGCCGGTGCCACCCTTGGGTCCGCTCTGTGGGACGGCCTGCGCGTGCGGGCGATCACCGCGGTCGCCCTGCGGACGGGGTGCGCCGCCCGGCGTGCCGGTCTTGCTTCCCGCCTGGTTGCCCGACGACGGCGACTGCGGGGAGCCCTTGGCGTTGCCCTGTGCCGGGGTCTGGGACCCGCCCTGTTGCGGTGCCTTCTTCTCGTCCCTCTGGAGGGGCTCGGTCGGCTGGGTGTGTGCCTCGCCGCCCTTCGCCCCGCGGCTCGCGCCGACGTTGACCGGTGCGGCCCCGCCGAGCAGCTTGCGCAGCTGCTCCATCTGGGTGTTGACCGCGTCCTTGCGCTCGTCGAGCTCTGCCAGCTGCTGCTCGGTTTCGGCGCGTACGGCGCTGGCGTGCTTCTCCGCCTCGCCGCGAATCCGGTCGGAGTCCTCCTTGGCGAGGCGAACGAGCTGCTCGGCCTTCTTCTTGGACTCGCCGACGAGGCGCTCGGCCTCGTTGGTGGCGGCCTTGCGCTTCTCCTCGACCTCGGTCGTCGCCGCCTTGCGCTTCTCCTCGACCTCCCGGTCGACCTCCTCGCGCTTGCGCTTGACCTCGGCCGTGAGGTCGGACTGCTGCTGCGAGCGGCGCTTCTCGGCCCCCTCGGCGTCGCGCTTGGCCTTGCCGGCGACCTGCTCGCGCAGCTGCTCGGCTTCGGTACGCGCGCGGCGTACGACGTCGGTCGACTCGTCCTCGGCGAGCCGCAGCAACTGCTCGACCCGCCCGCCCAGACCGGCGTAGGAGGGTTTCGCCTGCTCGTCGACCTTCTTCTGGGTGGTCTGGAGTGCCTCGTTGAGCTCCGAGTTGTGGTCGCGCAGCTGTTTCACCGACGACTCGACCTGGCTTACGTAGTCATCAACCTGGTTGCGCGCGTAACCGCGCATGACCACGTCGAAGGCCCGGTTGGAGAAGAAGTCCTCCAGCGGCGGCTGTTCAGGCGTCATGTGCTCATCCTCGCAGAGCGGAGCGGACCAATGCACTAGGTGTTCGAACAATCCAGACTAAACCACCGCGACCGCAAAGCGTCATCGATCCGTCGCCTCCGCGTGCTCGACCAGCTCGACGAGCACACCGCCGGCGTCCTTGGGGTGTATGAAGTTCACCCGCGTGCCCGCGGTACCGCGCCTCGCCTCCGGGTACGCGAGCCGCAGACCGCGGGCGAGCAGCGTCGCCTGCTCCCGGTCGATGTCGTCGACGGTGAACGCGACCTGGTGAATGCCCGGGCCCGACCGTTCCAGGAACTTCGCGATGGCCGAGTCCTGACGTGCCGGTGCCATCAGCTGGATCTCGGCGCCGGCATCGCCGGCGGTGTCGGGCCCAGGGGCCAGCATGGCCTCCCGCACCCCTTGGTCCTCGTTGGTCTCCTCGTGCGTGACCCGCATGCCGAAGGTCGACTCGTAGAAGCGCTTGGCCTCGTCCAGGTCCGGTACGGCGATCCCGATGTGGTCGATCCGGGTGAACATCCCTCGCTCCTTCGCGGTGGCCGGCTGCCGCCAAGTATCGTGGCCGCAGGAGACCGGGACGTAGGGGAGGTCGCCGCATGACCGAGCACACGACTAATGGATCCGTCATCGTCGGTGCCGCGCGGACGCCGATGGGCCGTCTGCTCGGAGCGTTGAAGGACTTTCCCGGCACCGAGCTGGGGGGGGTCGCGATCCGCGCTGCCCTCGAGCGGGCCGGGCTGGCCGGCACGGACGTCAGCTACGTGATCATGGGCCAGGTGCTCCAGGCCGGCACGGGCCAGGCGACGGCGCGGCAGGCGGCCGTACGCGCCGGCGTGCCGATGAACGTCCCGGCGGTCACCATCAACAAGGTCTGCCTTTCCGGGCTGAACGCGATCGCACTCGCCGACCTTTACCTGCGCGACGGCATGGCCGGCGCTGTCGTGGCCGGCGGCATGGAGTCGATGACCCAGGCGCCGCACCTGCTGCGCGGCTCGCGCGAGGGGTACAAGTACGGCGACGTCACCGTTGTCGACCACATGGCGTACGACGGCCTCACCGACGCCTTCGACTGCTGCTCGATGGGCGAGTTGACCGACCGCGAGAACGAGCGCCTCGGTATCGAGCGCGCTGAGCAGGACCGGGTCGCTGCCCAGTCGCATCAGCGGGCGGCTGCCGCGCGGAAGAATGGCCTGTTCGAGGATGAGATCACACCCGTAGAGGTGCCGCAGCGCCGCGGGGACCCGATCGTGGTCAGCGAGGATGAGGGCATCCGGCCGGACACCACCGCCGAGGGCCTCGCCAAGTTGCGGCCGGCGTTCCGTCCCGACGGCACCATCACCGCCGCCAGTGCCTCGCAGATCTCCGACGGCGCCGCGGCCACCGTGGTGACGTCCCGGGCCGAGGCCGAGCGCAGGGGCCTTCCCGTGCTCGCCGAGATCGGAGCGCACGGCATGGTCGCGGGTCCGGACTCGACGTTGCAGGGCCAACCCGGCGGAGCGATCCGCGCGGCGCTCGACCGCGAGGGCATCAAGGTCTCCGATGTCGACCTGTTCGAGGTGAACGAGGCGTTCGCCGGTGTCCTCATCCAGTCCATCAAGGACCTCGGCGTCGACGAGGACAGGGTCAACGTCAACGGAGGCGCAATCGCGCTCGGCCACCCGGTCGGCATGTCTGGTGCCCGGCTCGTGCTGCACCTGGCGTACGAGCTGCGCCGCCGCGGCGGCGGGATCGGCGTCGCCGGGCTCTGCGGCGGAGGCGGCCAGGGCGACGCCCTCGTCGTCCGGGTAGGCGCGTGACCGACGCGGGTGTCGCGGGTCTCGTCGAGCAGGCCGTCGCTGGGCGGCCGCGTGCCGTCGCGCGGCTGATCTCGCTGATCGAGGACGGCGGCGGCGAGCTGCGCGAGGCGATGGCGGCGCTCGTCCCGCGCGGCACAGGCGCGTACGTGCTCGGCCTGACCGGTGCTCCCGGCGTCGGCAAGTCGACGATGACCAACGCCCTCGTCAGCGCTTTCCGCAAGCGCGGTGACCGGGTCGGCGTGCTGGCTGTCGACCCCACGTCGCCGTTCTCCGGTGGCGCGCTGCTCGGCGACCGGGTGCGGATGCAGGACCACTTCGCCGACCGGGACGTGTACATCAGGTCGATGGCCAGCCGCGGGCACCTCGGCGGGCTGGCCGCTGCCACGGTGCAGGCCGTCCGGGTGCTCGACGCCGCGGGATGCGCCGTCGTGCTCATCGAGACCGTCGGCGTGGGCCAGTCGGAGGTCGAGATCGCGTCGGCCGCGGACACCACCACCATCCTGCTGGCGCCCGGCATGGGCGATGCGATCCAGACGGCCAAGGCCGGCCTGTTCGAGGTGGGCGATATCTACTGCGTCAACAAGGCGGACCGGGACGGCGCGGACCAGACCGTACGCGAGGTGAACCACATGCTCGGGCTGGGGGAGCGTCGCGGGCCAGGTGACTGGCGGCCGTCGGTGGTGCGCACCATCGCCACCGACGGGGACGGGTTGGACGAGCTGGTCGAGGCGATCGACAAGCACCACGACTGGCTGTCCCGCGAGGACCGGCTGGCGAAGCGCCGCCGGCAGCGGGTCGCGGACGAGATCGAGGCGCTGGCGCTCGCGACCCTCAGCGCGCGCATGGGCAACCTGCACGGTGACCAGCGGATCGGCGCACTCGCCGACCGGGTCGTGGCCGGCGACCTGGATCCGTACGCGGCCGCGGACGAGCTGGTGTCCGGGCTCACGGGGAACGGTCGCTGAGTCGGGTGGCTGGCAAGGAGCTGGGCCTGCCGTTCGACCCGATCGAGATCGCGGGGGCGCACTGGGAGGACCACTTCGGCGCGTCCTCCGCGATGAAGGTCGCCACCTCGATCATGCGCGCCCAGCAGCTGCTGCTGACCCGCTACGACGAGCTGTTGCGCCCGTACAGCCTCACGTTCGCCAGGTACGAGGCGCTGGTCCTGCTCGTGTTCAGCCGGCGTGGTGAGCTGCCGATGCGGGTCATCGGCGAGCGGCTGATGGTCCACCCGACGAGCGCGACGAACATCGTGGACCGGCTCACCAAGCAGGGGTACGTGACCCGCCGGCCCAACCCGGCCGACGGGCGGGGTGTGCTCGCCGCCGTGACCTCGGAGGGGCGCGACGCCGTACGGCAGGCCACCAAGGAGCTGATGGCCATCGACTTCGGCCTCGGCCCGCTCGAGGAGGGGCACCGCGCCCAGGTCACCGAGGCGCTGCGGGAGCTGCGCGTCGCGGCCGGCGACTTCAAGCCCGGCCCGGAGCACTGACCGACCAAGATCCGCTTTATGCGGCACAGAATTTAGTTGGACGTCCTACCATCGTAGGAAGGGCAGCCCACGCGGATCCGGAGGCGTCTGATGCACGCGGACAACATCGAGGCAGGCAGGAAGCGGTGGCAGGAGCGGTACGCGGCACGCCCGCCCCGCGACGCCGACTTCAGTACCCTGTCCGGCGCCGAGGTCGATCCGGTGTACGGGCCGCCCGACGATGCGGACGATTCGAGGTTCGACCGGATCGGGTGGCCGGGGGAGTACCCGTTCACCCGCGGGCTGTACGCCTCGGGCTACCGCGGCCGGCCGTGGACGATCCGGCAGTTCGCCGGCTACGGCAACGCGCGGCAGACCAACGAGCGGTACAAGATGATCCTGCGCTCGGGTGGCGGAGGTCTGTCGGTGGCGTTCGACATGCCCACGCTGATGGGCCGCGACTCCGACGACCGAAGGTCGCTCGGCGAGGTGGGCCACTGCGGGGTAGCGATCGACTCCGCCGCGGACATGGACATCCTTTTCGACGGCATTCCGCTCGGCGACGTCACCACCTCCATGACCATCAGCGGGCCCGCCGTACCGGTCTTCTGCATGTACGTCGTCGCCGCGGAGCGGCAGGGCGCCGACGTGAGCGCGCTCGACGGGACGCTGCAGACCGACATCTTCAAGGAGTACATCGCGCAGAAGGAGTGGCTGTTCGCGCCGCGCCCGCACCTGCGGCTCATCGGTGACCTGATGCAGTACTGCGGCCAGAACATCCCCAGGTACAAGCCGCTGTCGGTGTCCGGCTACCACATCAGGGAGGCGGGCTCGACCGCCGCCCAGGAACTGGCCTTCACGCTGGCCGACGGGTTCGGCTACGTGGAGCTCGGCATCTCCTGCGGCCTGGACGTGGACGAGTTCGCGCCGGGCCTGTCGTTCTTCTTCGACGCGCACATCGACTTCTTCGAGGAGATCGCCAAGTTCCGCGCCGCCCGGCGGATCTGGGCCAGGTGGCTGCGGGACGTCTACGGCGCCCGGACTGCGCGGGCGCAGTGGCTGCGCTTCCACACTCAGAC
>JBOHBN010000348.1:0-9880 GCA_050698355.1 Streptosporangiales bacterium
ATGACCGTCCAGGTCTGCGCGTCGTTCACAGCTTGCGAGTCTACCGACCCGTACAGGGCGGGAACGCAGTCGCGACGAACCTGTGGACACGCGAAAACCGGTCGCGCGAAACTTCGTCTTCGTCCACACTGGTGCGCCCGTGGGGCATATCGAAGCCGGGCAACTACGCCAACTGCTGCCGGACGGGCGCGTGCTGTACGACGACGTCTCGTTCCGGGTCGGTGACGGCGACACCGTCGCGCTGGTCGGCGCCAACGGTTCCGGCAAGACGACCCTGCTGCGCACGATCGCGGGTGACCTCGCGCCGACGGACGGCGCCGTGGGGCGAAGCGGCGGCGTAGGCGTGATGCGGCAGTTCATCGGCTCGATCCGCGACGACTCGACGGTGCGTGACATGCTCGTCGATCTCGCCCCACCACGGGTACGCGACGCCGCGCGGGAACTCGACTCCGTCGAACTCGCGTTGATGACCGACGACGACGAGCCGACCCAGCTGCGCTACGCCAGCGCGCTCGCCGCGTACGCCGACGCGGGCGGTTACGACGCCGAGGTGGGCTGGGATGCCTGTTGCACGACGGCACTCGGCCAGTCGTTCGACCAGGTGAAGTGGCGCGAGGTCCGCACCCTCTCCGGCGGCGAGCAGAAGCGGCTCGCACTCGAGGCGCTGCTGCGCGGTCCGGACGAGGTGCTGCTGCTCGACGAGCCGGACAACTACCTCGACGTCCCCGGCAAGGAGTGGCTCGAGCAGGCACTGCAAGACACGCCAAAAACCGTGCTGTTCGTCTCGCATGACCGCGAGCTGCTCGCCCGTACCGCGAACCGGATCGTGACCGTCGAGGGTGGCGGCGTCTGGGTGCACGGCGGCGGCTTCGCCGCGTACGACGAGGCGCGCGAGGCACGGCACCAGCGCATGGACGAGCTGCGCCGCCGGTGGGACGAGGAGCACGCAAAGCTGAAGCAGCTGGTCGCGATGCTGAAGCAGAAGGCGTCGTACAACAGCGACATGGCCAGCAGCTACCGCGCCGCGCTGACCAGGCTGCACAGGTTCGAGGCGGACGGCCCGCCGCAGAAGAGCCCGAAGGCGCAGCGCATCCGCATGCGGCTGGCGGGTGGACGTACGGGCGTCCGTGCCGTGATCTGCGAGCACCTCGCGCTCCGCGGACTGACCACCGCGTTCGACCTAGAGGTCAGCTTCGGCGAGCGCGTCGCGGTCATCGGCGGCAATGGGTCGGGCAAGTCGCACTTCCTGCGGCTGCTTGCGGCTCCCGAGTCGTCCGCGGTAGCGCATGCGGGCCGGTGCAGGCTCGGCGCCCGGGTCGTGCCGGGGCACTTCGCGCAGACCCACGAGCGTCCCGACCTTGCCGGCCACACGCCGCTGGAGGTGCTGTGGCGGGACCACTCGTTGCAGCGGCACGAGGCGATGCACGCCCTCGCCCGTTACGGCCTGGCGGCCGGTGGCGAGCAACCGTTCGACACCCTGTCGGGTGGCCAGCAGGCCCGGCTGCAGATCCTGCTGCTCGAGCTGTCCGGCGCCACGTTGCTGTTGCTCGACGAGCCGACCGACAACCTCGACCTGGAGAGCGCGGAGGCACTCGAGCGCGGGTTGGGCGAGTACGAGGGCACCGTGCTCGCGGTGACGCACGACCGGTGGTTCGCCCGGTCGTTCGACCGCTACGTGCTCTTCGACGCGAGCGGGGAGGTGCGCGAGGTCCCCGAACCGTTGTGGCAGCCGGGCGACTAGCGCCCTGGGTGGTGGTGGCGCAGCTTCATCGCCGCCCGTACCGCGGCGTACGCGTCGACGATCCCGGCACCGACCACGTTCTCCTTGTTGCCGCAATGTGACGCCTTCGAATCCAGCGCCGCCGGTTGCGCGGTCCGGCGCAGGATCTTCGCCGTGCGCGCGACGTTGCCCTTCAACGCCGGGTTCGCCGACCACATCAGAGCGACGGTGCCGGTGACGTGCGGGGCGGCCATGGACGTGCCGTTGAGCTCGCCGTAGCCACCTCCGGGTAGCGCGGACAGCACGCCGACGCCGGGCGCGGCGATGTCGGGCTTCGTCCTGCCGGTGCCGGGGACCGGGCCGCGGCTGGAGAAGCTCGCGACGTCGCCCCTGCTGTCGACCGCGCCGACCGCGAATGCCCGGCGGTAACGCGCGAGCGGGTCGATGATGGTGCCGCAGGTTGGCCCGGTGTTGCCGGCGGAGGCCACGACGAAGATGCCCGCGCGGGTGAGCGCCCTGGCCGCGGGCCGCAGCACCGTCGTGCTACACCCCTCCACGGCGGGGCAGCCCCACGAGTTGTTCACGACATCCGCCGCGCGCGCCGGATCCCCGTCGTGCAGCGGGTCGCCGCCCTGCGGATACGGGGCGAGCATGAACTGCAGGCAGTCGAGGTAGAGCGCGGGGTCGCCCAGGTTGCGGGCGAGGTTGACGCACCCGATCCACGTCGCTCCCGGCGCGACCCCGATGTTGTGGCTGCCGACGGCGGTGCCGAGGGTATGGGTGCCGTGGCCGCTCCAGTCCCGCGGCGACGTGCTGTGGTACCAGGGGTCCAGCCAGTTGTAGTCGTCGCCACCGTGCCGGCCGCGGTACGAGCCGGACAGCGCGGGGTGGTCGGCGTCGACGCCGGTGTCGGACTGGCCCACGACGACGCCGCGGCCGCGGACGTGCAGCTTCGACCACACCTCGTCGGCGTGGATCATGCTGAGGTTCCACTGCGGGCCATCCGGCGGGGGTTCGCTTCCGCGCACACGGGGCGGCAGTTGCCGGATCGGCCGCAGCCGCGGGCTGTCCAGCACCGCCCGCACGTCGTCGCGAGACCGTAGCCACGGCTCCAGCTCGGGGCCAGCGTCCACCTCGAGCGCGTTGACGAGGTAGTACGGCTGGTACGCCACGCCGATGGCGTCCAAGGCACCGCGCAGCGAGCGTTGCGTGCGCTCGGCATGCGCGACGAGCCGCTTGTAGACGGCCGCGCGGCGCGCGTCGAGCTCACCGTCGCGCGCCACCGCGGAGAGCGAGGCCTGGTCCTTCAACACCACGAACAACCGGTCACCGGTGAGTCCCGGCTGCCCGGCAACGGCGTACAGCACGCCGACGCCCACCACGGCGAGCAGCGCGATACCGGCGGCGATCGCACGCGGGCGAAGGAAGCGAGCCACGAAAGCCAGAGCACCGCTGGCGACCAGGCCGGCCAGCGTGCCGAGCAGCATCGCGAGGAAGGCGTACTTCACCACGCCGTCGAACTGCCCGAGCGTGGTGGTGACCTCTTCTGGATCGACGAACGCGAGCGGCCCGAACAGCGCGATGGCACAGCCGGCGAGCGTCGGCATCCGCCGCGGCGATCCGTACGAACCGGCGGCGCACGCGAACGCGACGGGCGGCACGCAGATCACGGCCAGCATGCCGCTCACCGGGGGCGTAGCGCCCGCGGCGAGGATCAGCAGGACGATGCCGCAGGAGAGCCCGCCCGCCCAGCAGAATCGTGCCCGTGACCACTCCAGGGAACCGTCGCGGAAGACCGGGAGCATCAGCACCGCGGCGAACCAGCCGACCGCGACCGCGAGCAGCGCGGACGCGACGGTGTCGACGATGCCGCCGAGTGCGCCGTAGTACGCCCACGGCAGCAGCCCGACCGCAGCAGCGGCGACGGCCACCAGGGTGCCACCGTCACCGCCGCGCCTCGCCTCCCGGAACGGCGCGAGCCGAGAGAGCAGGAATGCCGCTACCGCGGCCACCGCGGCGAGCACAACCGTGGCGAGCGTGCTGCTCGTCAGGGGCAGCAGGCGCAGTGGAGCCACCAGCGCAACCAATGCGGCGGCGAGCGTCCACGCCCGGGCAACCATGGCGGCCAGCCCGTGCCTGACGAGACGCCAGACGAGGGCGGCCGGCACCCCCGCCGACGCAGCCGGAATCAGCGTCGACACCCAGGACGGGCTGTGCTCGCCGGGTGCCACGCTCAGCTGATCGGTGCCCCAGGACAGGAACTGCCCGACGACCATGACGAGCACCGCCCACACGCCGAGTGCCGCCAGGCCCAGCACCACCAAACCCGTGCGGGGCCCGGAGGTGCCGCGTGCACGCGTCGGCCCGCGGCGGTTACGAGATGGTAGCGGCGACATCGCTAGCGAGCGTACCGGCCGCTTCGCGACGCTCCGGCACTGTCCACAACCGAATAGGCAGGAAGCCCTGGAGCGACAGGGTGGCGGGGTGCGGCTCAGCCCGCTTGTCGGGGAACCGCGCTACGCGCGCGCAACCCGTCCACCAGCAGGTCGAGCATCCGCCCGGCTTGCTCACGCTGATCCGGCGCACCCGCGGCGAGGAGGATGCCGGTGAGGCTGGCGAGAACGTCGTCGGCATCGACGTCGTCTCGGATCGTCCCGGCCGCGGCTCCGGCGCCGAGCAGGCCCCCAATGGTGCCGGTCAGTACGGTCCGAGTCTCTGCGGAGGCGATGGCTCCCGAGGCGATGACCGCGCGCAGCGTTTCGGCCATCCCCTGCTTGGCTGCCACGTAGTCAGCGAAGCCGTCCATCCAGGTACGCAGGGCGACATCGGGAGCGCGCGACGCCAGCAGCTCCTCGGCGTTCTCGCGCAACCGGGCCAGCCCGCCCCTGTACACCGCCTCCACCAGCGACTCGCGAGTGGGGAAGTGGCGGTACAGGGTGCCGATGCCGACGCCGGCCTCCTTGGCGATCGCTTCCAGCGTCACCGGCTCCGCACCCGAGGAGAAGGCCCGGAATGCGACCTCCAGCAGCCGCTGCCGGTTACGCCGGGCGTCGGCGCGTACGGTCTTCGCGTTACCTGTGGTAGGCATATCTAAACGGAGTCTCCTCCGGTTGTGTTACGCTGACGGCCGTAGCGGAGGGCCCTCCGAATTAGAGCATACCGACATCACCCTGGAGCGACAACGTGACCGGAACGAACAATGGATCCTCGCCCGGCGGCACTGCCACACTGGCCCGGCGCGAGGTGGCACGGATGGGCTTCGGTGCCATGCAGCTGCCAGGACCGGGCGTGTTCGGCCCGCCCCGGGACCGCGACACGGCGATCGCCGTGCTGCGCCGCGCGGTCGCGCTCGGCGTCAACCACATCGACACCGCACAGTTCTACGGACCGGACGTGGCCAACGAGCTGATCCACGCCGCCCTGCACCCGTACCCCGAGGGCCTTGTGCTCGTGAGCAAGGTCGGTGCCGCGCGCGACGACCAGGGTGCCTTCACTCCCGCCCAGCGACCCGAGCAACTGCGCGCGGGGGTGGAGGCCAACCTCCGCACTCTGGCCGCGGAGCGGGTTGACGTGGTCAACCTGCGTCTACTGGAAGCCGCCCCCGACGGGAGCCAGCTACCAGACGACCAGCACGTCGACCTCGACAGCCAGCTCGCCGAGATGGTGGCGTTGCGTGACGAGGGCAAGATCGGCGGCATCGGGATGAGCACCATCACGGCCGACCAGCTCCGGCAGGCGCTGCCGAGCGGCATCGCCTGCGTGCAGAACCCCTACAGCGTCCTGGATCGCTCGGGCGAACCGGTCCTGGACCTGTGCCGGGAGCACGACATCGCCTGGGTCCCGTACTTTCCGCTCGGCTCGGCGTTCCCGGGCATACCAAAGGTCACCGAGCACCCCGCCGTGGTGGCAGCGGCGACGGCCCGGGACGCGACACCCGCTCAGGTCGGGCTGGCCTGGCTGCTGGCCCACGACCCGCATGTGCTGCTGATCCCGGGAACGTCGAGCGTGGCTCACCTGGAAGACAACATCGCGGCCGCGGACGTACACCTCGACCCCGAGACGATGAGCACACTGGACGACCTCGCCTCGGCTTAGCCCAAGCGCCCCAACGTGTCAGTACGTCAGCTCGCCATAGCGGACTGACGTACTGACACGTTTCTTGTTGGTCCGGTCAGTCGGCCACGTGGCCCTGCTCGCGCGCCCAGCGCCCGAGTTCCTCGCGTGCCTTCTCATCGCCGAGTGGCCCGTATTCCATCCGCAGCTCGAGCAGGTACGCCAGCGCCTTGCCCACCACGGGGCCAGGTCCGACGCCGAGCTCGGCCATGACCGCGTTGCCGTCGAGGTCCGGGCGGATCTTGGCGAGTTCCTCCTTCCGGTCGAGCTGCTCGATGCGGCGCTCCAGGTCGTCGTACGCGCGCGACAGCCGCTCGGCCTTGCGCCGGTTGCGGGTCGTGCAGTCCGCGCGGGTCAGCTTGTGCAGGCGGTCGAGCAGCGGCCCCGCGTCGCGCGCGTACCGCCGCACCGCCGAGTCGCTCCACTCACCCAGTGCGTACCCGTGGAACCGCAGGTGCAGCTCGACGAGCACGGCGACCTCCGCGACGACGTCCTTGGAGAAGCGCAGCGCGGTCAGCCGGTCGCGCGCCATCCGCGCGCCGACGACCTCGTGGTGGTGGAAGCTGACCTTGCCGCCCGGCTCGAGCCGTCGCGTACGGGGCTTGCCGATGTCGTGCAACAAGGCGGCGAGCCGCAGCACCAGGTCAGGTCCCGTGCCCTGTTCCAGGTCGATCGCCTGGTCAAGAACGATCAGGGTGTGCTCGTAGACGTCCTTGTGCCTGTGGTGCTCGTCGATCTCCAAGCACAGCTTGGGCAGCTCGGGCACGACGTATTCGGCCAGGCCGGTCTCGACGAGCACGGTCAGGCCGCGCCGCGGATCGGGTGCGCAGAGCAGCTTGCCGAGCTCGTCGCGGATCCGCTCCGCCGACACGATCGCCAGCCGGTCGGCCATCGCGCCCATGGCCTGTACCACGTCGGGCGCGATGTCGAAGTCCAGCTGGGCGGCGAACCGGGCCGCCCGCAGCATCCGCAGCGGGTCGTCGTTGAACGAGTCCTCCGGGCGTCCCGGCGTGCGCAAGAGGCCCCGCGCCAGGTCCTGCAGACCGCCGTACGGGTCCTCCAGCGGCCGGCTGGAGTCCAGCGGCAGCGGCACGGCCATCGCGTTGACCGTGAAGTCGCGCCGGGACAGGTCGAGAGCGAGCGACTCCCCGTACCGGACGTCGGGCTTGCGCGACTCGCGGTCGTACGCCTCGCTGCGGTACGTGGTGACCTCGAGCTTGTAGTCACCCTTCTTCAAACCGACTGTGCCGTACGCGACACCGATCTCCCACACCGCGTCGGCCCACGGCCGGCTGAGCTCCAGCACCCGCTCGGGGCGCGCATCGGTGGTGAAGTCGAGGTCACCCCCGAGGCTGCCGCGCAGCGCGTCGCGGACCGAGCCGCCGACCAGCGCCAACGCGTGCCCAGCGGCCGCGAAACGCCGGCTCAGGTCGTCGGCGACCGGCGCCACGACGAGCAGCGACGCGACGGCGCGCCGCTGCGCCGCTGTCAGGGCGCTTCGCTTCGAGGACACGACAACCAAGCCTAGATGGCTGTCGTCAGGTCACTGTAACCGGAAGGGCCGGTGAGACAGCATCTACGATCGGTTCGTGCGGGAGCGACGCGGACGGCGCGGTGACGGGCGCGGGCGGCCGGTCGAGGAGACCTCGGCCGGTGGGCTGGTCGTCGACCGCGGCGGCGCGTACCCTCGCGCGGCGCTGATCGGGCGGCGCGGACGCGACGGCGAGATCAAGTGGTCGTTGCCGAAGGGGCACCTCGAGGCGGGCGAGACACCCGCGCAGGCCGCAGTACGCGAGATCGCCGAGGAGACCGGTATCGAGGGACGGGTGGTACGCGAGATCGGCGTGATCGACTACTGGTTCAGTGCCCACGACCACCCGATCCACAAGACGGTGCACCACTTCCTCCTCACGGCGATCGGAGGTGCCCTCCACGCGGACGACGTCGAGGTGGACGTGACAGCCTGGGTGTCGCTGGCCGACGTGGTCGGCCAGCTCGCGTTCCCCAACGAACGCACCCTCGTAGCCGGTGACCCCGATCTGCTTGCGGAAATCGCGTGAAGCGACTACTCGTACTCCTGAGCGCGCTCATCCTCGCCGTCTGTGCCGTGCCGACGGCCGATCCCGGCACCGCGCACGCCGCGAAGAAGCCCCGCATCGTGCTGGGTGGCGTCACCCCGCACGCACCGGGACCCGGCGACACCCTGCGGGTCGCCGGCACCTTCGACAACAGCCGCGGCGAGCGGCAGCCGGACGTGTCGGTCCGGCTGCGGCTGCTGCATTCCCCGCTCGGGAGCAGGCAGCAGGTCGACCAGTACGGGACCGACCCCGACGGTCCCGTGGGCGTGCCCGTCTACGGGCACGATGCCGAGCTCGGCAACGTCGCCGCCGGCGGCGCGAGCCAGTTCCGGCTGAAGGTGCCCGTGAAGGAGCTCGGCCTCTCCCGGTTCGGGGTCTACCTCATCGCCGTCGAGGCAATCAGCGGCTACGCCCAGGTGGCGATTCAGCGCACGTTCATGGTGTACGTGCCCAAGGGCAAGGCCGCGCAGCCGGAGCCCACCAGGGTCAGCTGGCTGTGGCCGGTCGCCGACTACCCGCACCAACTGCTCGGCAACACCTTCCGCGATGACCTGCTCGCCACGAAACTCACCGGCGGCGGCCGGCTCGCCAGGCTCGTCCGGGCTGGCGCGGACGCGTTCAACGGGCCGGACGAAATTCCGCTCACCTGGGTCATCGACCCCAACCTGCTCGACGAGACCAAGGAGATGAGCGACGGCTACCGGGTGCGGGAGGCTGGTACCAAGGTGACCGGCACCGGCAGCGTGCAGGCATCCGCCTTCCTCGATCAGGTACGCGCGGCGACCCGCGGGGGCTCGGTACTCTCGCTCCCGTACGCCGGGGTCGATACGCCGGCGCTGGCGCGCTCCGGCCTGTCAGGGGACATCACCCTCGCCATCACGCAGGGCCAGCAGATCACCAGCGAGACCCTCGACGCCGAGCCGGTACGTCATGTCGCGTGGCCGCCGGATGGCCTCATCGACCAGCAGGGGCTCGACGCGCTCGCTGCAGCCGGCACGCGCACGGTCGTGCTGCAGGACAAGGCCCTGCCGCTCACCGAGACGCTCACGTACACCCCCAACCCGGTGGCACGAACGCGTACCGCGAGCGGCCAGGTGGGCGTGCTGCTCGCCGACCACGTGATCAGCAAGATCCTCGCCAAGGCGAAGAAGAAGCCGGGCTCGGCAGTGCTGACCGAGCAGCGCTTCCTGGCAGAGACGGCGCTGATCACCGCCGAGCGACCCAACGACCCCCGGGGCGTGGTGGTGGCGCCGCCGCGGCGGTGGAACCCGCCGGTCGGCCTCGCCGAGGCGCTGCTGCACGACACCGCCACCGTGCCTTGGCTGGAGCCGACATCACTGTCCGACCAGCAGGCCAGCGCTTCCTCGGCAGAGCTGACCCGGCAGCAGCTCAGCTACCCGAAGCGGGTCAAGCACGCGGAGCTCTCCCGGGACTACCTCGACCGGGTGCACCGGCTGCACAGGTCGCTCGACACGTTCTCCGAGCTGTTCAACCCGCTGCCGGAACGCATCGCCGACTACAACCTCGCCGCACTGCGTGCCGAGTCGTCCGTCTGGCGCCACCACCGCAAGAAGGGCTCGGCGCTGCTCCGCTCCACCCACCGGTCGTTACAGGAGGAGAAGCGCAAGGTCCACCTGATCCAGCCGAGCCGGATCTCGCTCGCCAGCTCCGAAGGACCGGTGCCGATCACGATCGAGAACGATCTGTCGGAGAAGATCACCGTCCGGCTTCGCGTCCAGTCGGCCAACCCCGGGCGGATGAAGCTCACGGACGTGCACAAGTCCATCACGGTGCCGCCGCACCAGAAGGTCACAAAGACCCCGCATGCCAAGTTCGTGGCGACCGGGGTGGTCAGCGCCTACGCCCAGCTCTACACGGTCGAGGGCACGCCGTACGGCCGTGGCACGCACTTCTCGGTGCTCTCCACGGCGTACGGCACGGTCGCGATCGCGATCACCGCCGGCGCGCT
>JBOHBN010000349.1:0-14075 GCA_050698355.1 Streptosporangiales bacterium
TCGCGCGGGTCGTCCTCAGGGTCGACCCTCATGTCGGGGTACTTGCGATCAGTCACGGTGCTGAGCCTGCCGGTTGGGGGTCGGCCGGGCAAGCGCATTGCGACACGCGCTAGGGATATCTAGCGAAATCTACGGTGAGTGCTAGATACGCGTATACGGTCTGAGACGTGGATCCGGTACGCAACCCGTACGCGCCGGGCGCGGGCCAGCGCCCGCCCGAACTGGCCGGCCGCGAGCGGGAGACCGAGGCGTTCGACGTCGTCTTGGAGCGCGTCGCCAGGGGACGCCCGGAGCGCAGCCTGCTGCTCACCGGGCTGCGGGGCGTCGGCAAGACGGTGCTGTTGAACTCGCTGCGCTCCCAGGCGATCGCCCGCCTCTGGGGCACCGGCAAGCTGGAGGCGCGGCCCGACCAGTCGATCCGGCGGCCCGTCGCCGCCGCGTTGCACATGGCGATACGCGAGATCGCGCCGCGGCACCGCGACCCTGACCGGGTGGACACGTTCCTCGGCGTGCTGAAGGCGTTCGCGATGCAGGGCGGCACCAAACCGAAGGAGCGCTGGCAGCCCGGCATCGAGGTGCCCGCCGTCCGCGGCCGCGCGGACTCCGGCGACATTGAGATCGACCTGACCGAGCTGTTCGTCGACGCCGCCTCGGTCGCCACCGACCTGAGCGTCGGCATTGCGCTGTTCATCGACGAGATGCAAGACCTCGGCAGCGCGGACGTCTCCGCGCTCTGCGCCGCCTGCCACGAGCTGAGCCAGCAGGGCGCGCCGCTCATCGTGGTCGGCGCCGGGTTGCCCTACCTGCCCGCGGTGCTGTCCGCGAGCCGCAGCTACGCCGAGCGGCTCTTCTCGTACGTGCGCATCGACCGGCTCGACGAGGCCGCAGCCGCCCGGGCCCTGACCGTGCCGGCCGCCCGCGAGGAGGTCGACTACACCCAGGACGCGCTCGAAGTGCTGTACGAGGCGAGCGGCGGCTACCCGTACTTCGTCCAGGCGTACGGCAAGGCGACCTGGGACCTCGCACCTGCAAGCCCCATCGAGGGGCAGGACGTGCGGGTCGGCGCGCCGCAGGCCGAGACCGAGCTGGCGGTCGGCTTTTTCGGCAGCCGGTTCGAGCGGGCGACGCCGACCGAGCGCGACTACATGCGCGCGATGGCCGCGCTGGGCGACGAGCCGGTGCCCACCGCGGAGGTGGCGCACAGCCTCGACCGCAAGCCCGCGTCGCTGTCGCCCGCGCGCGACGCGCTCATCAAGAAGGGCCTGGTGTACGCCGCCGAGCGCGGACTGGTCGCGTTCACCGTCCCGCACTTCGGCCGCTACCTGCGCAGCAACCCGTCGTAGGGCGTGCCCGAACTGCCTCTTGGCGATGTGCCGTACGTTTGGCATGCTTGACCGCATGACCGCACTGCCGAACGACGCCGCGGGTACGCTCGTGGCGCGGCTGCACGTGGATCACCACCACGTGTCCAGCGCGGTCTGTCTGCGCGGCTGAAACCTGCCGCCCTTTCCAACCTCCGCGTACCCCCGGTGCGGTCCCCTGACCGCGCGGTGCCGCGTATGCGGAACTGAAGCGAAGGAGCGCCGATGGCGCCGCAGACGACGACCCAGCAACGCACCCGCAAGGGCAGGCACGCCGGCCAGGGGCAGTGGGCGCTCGCCCAACGCGAGCCGCTCAACGCCAACGAGCAGCAGAAGAAGGACGACGACGGGCTCAACGTCCGCGCCCGGATCGAGAACATCTACGCCCACACCGGGTTCGCCGGCATCGACCCCGCCGACCTGCGTGGCCGGTTTCGCTGGTGGGGGCTCTCCACCCAGCGCAAGCAGGGCATCGACGGCGGCCGTACGGCGGTCGCCGACGCCGAGGAGCTCGAGGACGAGCACTTCATGCTGCGCGTGCGCATCGACGGCGGCCAGCTCGACCTGGACCAGCTGCGTACGGTCGCGGACGTCGCGCGTACCTACGCCCGCGACACCGCCGACCTGACCGACCGGCAGAACATCCAGCTGCACTGGGTACGCATCGAGGACGTCCCCGACATCTGGCGCCGGCTGGAGTCCGTCGGCCTGTCCACCCAGGAGGCGTGCGGCGACTGCCCGCGGGTCGTCCTCGGCAGCCCGGTCGCGGGCATCGCCGCGGACGAGGTGGTCGACGGCACGCCCGCGGTTCGCCGCATCGCCACGGACTACCTGGGCGATCCGGAGTTCTCCAACCTCCCGCGCAAGTACAAGACGGCGATCTCCGGCTCGCCGCGACAGGACGTCGCACACGAGACCAACGACGTCGCGTTCGTCGGCGTGCACCACCCCGAGCACGGTCCCGGCTTCGACCTGTGGGTCGGTGGCGGGCTCGCCACCAACCCGCACCTGGCCGTACGGCTCGGCGCGTGGGTGCCGCTCGCCGAGGTGCCCGAGGTGTGGACCGGGGTGACGCGGGTGTTCCGCGACTACGGCTACCGCCGGCTGCGGTCCCGGGCGCGGTTGAAGTTCCTCGTCGCCGACTGGGGTGCGGAGCGCTTCCGTGAGGTGCTGGAGACCGAGTTCCTCGGCCGCCGGCTGGTCGACGGCCCGGCGCCGGAGTCCACGGCGCCGGAGGACCACGTCGGGGTGCACACGCAGCACGACGGCCGGTACTACGTGGGCTTCGCCCCCACGGTCGGGCGTACGTCGGGCAGCATGCTTGCGAAGATCGCCGATGTGCTCGAGGCGAACGGTTGCGGCCGCGTGCGTACGACCCCGTACCAGAAGCTGGTCGTGCTCGACGTCGAGCCGGACCGGGTCGAGTCCCTCGTCGCAGGCCTCGAAGAGCTGGGCCTGCGCGCCAGGCCGAGCTCGTTCCGGCGGAACACCATGGCGTGCACGGGTCTGGAGTTCTGCAAGCTCGCCTTCACCGAGACCAAGGGCACCGCCGCCGAGCTCGTCGACGAGCTGGAGCGGCGGATGCCGGACGTCGAGGAGCCGATCACCATCAACGTCAACGGCTGCCCGAACTCCTGCGCGCGCGTGCAGGTCGCCGACATCGGCCTCAAGGGCCAGGTGCAGCGCGGCCCGGACGGCCGGCAGGTGGACGTCTACCAGGTACACCTCGGCGGCGTCCTCGGTGAGAACTCCGGCTTCGGCCGCAAGGTACGCGCGCTGAAGGTCACCGCCGACGACCTGCCCGACTACGTAGAGCGGGTCGTACGCCGGTTCCTCGCCGGTCGGCAGGACGGCGAGCCGTTCGCCCGGTGGGCGCTGCGGGTGCCGGACGGTGAGCTCACATGACGGCCGATATCGACACGGCGTGGCTGCGCTACCTCGCTGAGCGCGCCGCGCGGGACCTGGCCGATGCGACCGCGGACGAGGTCCTTCGCTGGGCGGTTGCGGCGTTCGGTGACCGGCTGGCCGTCGCGTCGTCGATGGCCGATGCCGTCGTCGTCGACCTGGTGTCGCGGTCCGCCCACGCCGTCGACGTGCTGTTCCTCGACACCGGCTACCACTTCGCCGAGACGCTCGGAACCCGCGCGGCCGTCGCGGCCGCCTATCCCGTACGCGTCCGGTCGCTGACCCCCGACCAGTCCGTCGCAGAGCAGGACGCCGCGTACGGGCCACGGCTGTACGACCGCGACCCGAACCTGTGCTGCGCGCTGCGCAAGATGGCGCCGCTGAGCCGAGCGCTGCGCGGGTACTCCGCCTGGATCACCGGGCTGCGGCAAGCGGACTCGCCCGACCGCGCGCACACGCCGGTCGCCCTGTTCGACGAGGCCCACGAGCTGGTCAAGGTCAACCCGATCGCCGGGTGGACCGACGAGCAGGTCGCGGCGTACGCCGAGCGCAACGGCGTGATCGTCAACCCGCTGCTGCAGGAGGGGTACGGATCCGTGGGTTGCGCGCCGTGCACCCGCCGGCTGCGGGCCGGTGAGGACGCCCGTGCCGGTCGCTGGGCAGGGCTGGCCAAGACCGAGTGCGGGATTCACCCGTGATGTACCCGCTCTTCCTCGACGTCACGGGCAAGCGTGTGCTGGTCGTCGGTGGAGGCACCGTCGCAGCCCGCCGCGCCGGCGCGCTCGCCGACGCAGGAGCGGACGTCGTCGTGGTCGCCCCGACCGTGTGCGGGCAGCTCGCCGCGGACGGTCGGCTGCGCCGGATGCCGCGCCCGTACGAGAGCCCGGACCTCGAGGGCGCCTGGCTCGTGCACACCGCGACCGGCGACCGGGTGGTCGACGCGCAGGTCGCCGCGGACGCCGAGGCGGCCCGCGTGTGGTGCGTCCGCGCGGACGACGCCGCCGCCTCCGCCGCCTGGACACCCGCAACGGCACGCGTGGACGACGTGACGGTCGCGGTCAGTGCTGGCGGCGACCCGCGCCGTGGGGTCGCCGTGCGCGACGCCGTCGCGCTCGAGCTCGAGTGCGGGGCCCTGCCCGTACGCGCCCGGCGCCGGCGTCCGTACGGGCACGTCACCCTCGTCGGGGGTGGCCCGGGCGACCCTGGCCTGATCACCACCCGCGGGCGCAGGGCTCTCGCGGACGCCGACGTCGTCGTCGTGGACCGGCTCGCCCCGCGCGAGCTCCTGGCCGAGCTGGATGACGACGTCGAGCTGGTCGAGGCCGGCAAGGCACCCGGCGCGCATGCCCTGGCGCAGCAGCAGATCAACGCGCTCCTCGTCGACCGTGCCCGCGCCGGCCGGCACGTCGTCCGGTTGAAGGGCGGCGACCCGTTCGTGTTCGGCCGCGGCGGCGAGGAGGTCGCGGCGTGCCGGGAGACGGGCGTCGCCGTGACCGTGATCCCAGGCGTGACGAGCGCGTTCGCCGGTCCGGCGGCCGCGGGCATCCCCGTCACGCAGCGCGGGCTGTCGCGCGGCGTGACCGTGGTGTCGGCGCACGACGAGCTGGGCTGGGCAACGCTGGCGCGGCTGGACGGCACGCTCGTGCTGCTCATGGGTGTGCACAGGCTGGACGACAGCGCGAGTGCCCTGCTCGCCCACGGTATGGATCCGGACACTCCGGTCGCCGTCGTCGAGCGGGCGCACCTGCCCGGGCAACGCACCACCCGCGCGACGCTGGCCACCGTCGGTGCGGTGGCTCGCGTACGCGAGCTGCGCAACCCGGCGGTGATCGTGGTCGGCGCGGTCGCGGCCCTCGCCGACGGGGGATCCCCCGTGGTGTCCTGGGCCGTCGGGGGATCCCCCGTCGGGTTGGCGACCGCATGACAGAGGAATGGGCGCCTACCCCGCCGCTGCTTCTCGTCGCGCACGGTAGCCGCGATCCGCGCGCGCAACAGACCGTGGAACGCGCCGCCGAACGGGTACGCGCGCGGCTGCCCGGGACCGCGGTGCGTACGGCGTTCCTGGACTTCGCCGACCCGCGGCCCGCGGACGCTCTGGTCTCGCTCGCGGCCGCCGGCAGCCTGCGGGTCGTGGCCGTGCCGTTCCTGCTGACCGCCGCGTACCACGTGCGCGTCGACCTGCCTGCCGCCGTCCGGGAGGCGCAGAACCTGCGCCCGGAGCTGGACGTGACGGTCACGCCGGCGCTCGGTCCAGATCCGTTGCTGCTGGACGCGGCCGACCGCCGGGTGCGCGAGGTCGGAGTGCTACCAGGAAACCACGAGATGGGCGTGGTGCTCGCCGCGGCCGGTTCCAGCGACCCCGCCGCTACCGCCGCCGTCCAGCGGGTGGCCACCGAGTACCGGGCTACACGGGGTGGCTGGCGGGTGCTCGCCGCGTACGCGAGCCAGGTCTCCCCCACGCCTGCCGAGGCGGTGCGGATGCTGCACGGGTACGGGTTCGAGACCGTCCTCGTGCTCTCGTACCTGCTCGCCCCCGGACGGTTCCAGGACTCGCTGGACGCCCTCGCGGTCGAGAGCGGCGTCCGCGTCACCGCGCCGCTGGCCGACACCCCCGAGGTCGCGGCCGTGGTCGCGGACCGGTACCGTGACGCGCTGCCCAGCCGCCCGCGGGCGGCTGCGGTTACGGGCTGAATCACCACCGCGAGTCGGTTGGTCACGCGTGGTGGTATCTCGTGTTCTCGCCGTCAGCGCGCCGTCCATCCGGCAGGCTAGGGGTGTTAAACACGAAGCCACTATCCGGCGAGCGCGGCCCTCGGAGGTGAACTTGATGTCCCTACCGAACGGCGATCCGCCGGGCTCGCCGAGCGCTCGCTCGCTGGCGGGCGCGGAGCGCATGCGGTTGGTCGAGCAGCTACACCACGTCGTCGCGAGCATCAACGTCGAGACCGACCTCGACGCGGTCCTCGAACGTATCTGCGTCACCACGACCGAGCTTGTGCACGCCGACGCCGCGGCGTTCTTGCTGCTCGACGGCGAGCACTGGCGGCCGACCGTGCTGTGCCGTGGCCGGCGTCCGGAGCAGTGGGCACCGGTTCCGGTCGACGCGCTCGCCGGTGTTGCCGTCGACCAGCAGCGGTCGGCGTTCCTCGTCGCTGAGCTGGAGCCGGAGGTACGCGACACGGTGCGCTCCGCGCTGCCCGGCGCGTACGCCGGTGCGCTCGCGACGCCGCGCACCGACCGCGCCAGCGGGGTGCTGGTCGCGCTGTACGGCCCGGACCGGCGCGTGCCGCGAGCCGTCGAGCTCGAGTTGCTCGGGCTCCTCGCCGAGCACGCGGGTGTGGCGATCACCAACGCGCACAGGTACGCGTACGCGGTGCGGCAGCGCGGCCGCCAGCACGCGATCGTGGACGCGACGGCCGACGGGCTGGCGGTGCTCGACGACGACGGCCGCGTCCTGCAGTGGAACCGTTCGGCCGCGCGGCTCACCGGGGTATCCGCGTCCGACGTGCTCGGGCAGCCGACGCCCTTTCCCACACCGCTCTCCGGGCAGGTGCTCGACCACCGGCTAACTGACGGGCGCTGGCTGGAGATCCTGTGCTCCAACGTCCCGGACAGCACCGACCGGGTCGTCGACTTCCGTGACGTTTCGCAGACGCGCGAGCTCGACGAGGCCAAGGACCTGTTCCTCGCCACGGCGGGACACGAGCTGCGCACGCCGATCACCGCGATCCAGGGCTTCGCGAGCACGCTGCTGCGCCGGTGGTCGGACCTGCCCGACGCGGACCGCCGGCGCGCGGTCGAGGTCATGGCGGAACGTTCGGGCGCGCTCGCGAACCTCGTCGACAAGGTCATGCTCGGGTCCACCGTCGGCCAGCACGAGGTCGAGCTGACGGCCGGCCCGGTCAACCTGGAAACGCTGCTGCACAACGTCGTCGCCGGTTTCGCGCCGCCGTCGGGCGACTACCGGATCGGGCTGGATCTCACCGGCGGCGCCACGTCGGTGTGGGCAGACCGGCTCGCGCTCGACCAGGTGGCGGCGCAGCTGCTCGAGAACGCGATCAAGTTCTCTCCGGAGGGCGGCGCCGTGACCGTACGTACGTGGGTGGGTGCCGGGCAGGCCGGGTTCTCCGTCCTGGACCGCGGCATCGGTGTCGACCCGTCCGACCTGGAGCGGATGTTCGAGCTCTTCTACCAGGGCGGGGCGGGCGAGCGGCGCCGCTTCGGCGGCATGGGTCTGGGACTGTACATCGTCCGCCAGCTGCTGCGCGCCCAGCATGGTGCGGTGAGCGCGCACCAGCGAGCCGGTGGTGGCCTGGAGGTACGGGTCGCGCTGTCGCGGGTGGAGCCACAGTGCGGCGACGGAGCCCAGCTGGACGGGCTCGCCATGCAGACCAGCCAGTCCTAGGGCCCAGCGTCTCGGCATCCGAACACGCCAGCGGTGGGTTGCCGCGAACGCAAAAAGGGCCCGAGCACCGTCGACGGGGGACACAACAGTGCTCGGACCGGCCTTGAAACTATAGGTAGCGTTAACCAGGCATCAAGGCCACGGCAAGCATTTCTCGACAACGCGTAGGTAACGACTCGGATTTGCAGGTAATGCGTTACACGCAGTGGTCACACCGATATTGACCGTGTCCAGGTTGGGGTTGGGCCTGCCAGGTGCCGCCGACACGGGCCGGTACATTGACCCCTCGTGCGGTCCGTCCGGAGGCTGGCCGCAGCTTGTTGGATCGACAGGTGAGACGGGAGCGTTCGATGGTCGCGTGGTACACCAAGGCAGCCGTTCAAGGACTGCTGTCGGTCCTACCCGACCGCGTGGCTCAGCGGACCAACTGCGCGTTCCAGACCCATGTCACCCGCTCCCTCCGGCTCAACAACAAGTACGTCAAGCGCAAGTGGCGGCGCGCGCGGTGGCACGTCGACGCCTGGCGTGAGTACACCGGTGGCGGGGGTTCCGGGTGTGGCGGAGTGGGCGGTGGCGGGGATTCCGGGTGTGGCGGAGTGGGCGCTGGCGACCACGACACCTTCCAGGCGGTCGAGCTGGGCACCGGCTGGTTTCCCATCACGAGCATCGGGCTCGTCCTGTGCGGTGCGGAGCGCGTGATCACGTACGACGTCAACGCGTTGGCCAGCGCGAAGACCGTCCGCTCCGTCCTGAAGCGGGTGAACCGGCTGATCAAGCGCGGCAAGATCGTGCCCACGAGCAAGCGCGCCCGCAAGGCGCTGAAGCGGGTCCTTGCCGAGAGCAGGGGCGCGGACGCCAAGACCATGCTCGCCGGGCTCGGCATCGAGGTGCGCATCGGCGACGCGCGCACGAGCGGGCTAACGGATGGCAGCGTGGATCTGGTCTGCTCGACGAGCACGCTGGAACACATCCCGATGCCGATGCTCACCGGCCTGCTTACCGAGTTTCGCCGGATCGCGGGCGACAAGACGGTAATGAGCCACATCATTGACCTTTCGGACCACTACGCCCAGGTCGACCCGTCGATCACGCAGTTCAATTTCCTGCGCTACTCCCCTGGGCGGTGGCGGTTATTCAACAACTCGCTGCATTACCAGAACAGGTTGCGGATCAGCGACTACCGGCACGTGCTGGCTGAGACCGGGTGGGAGATCCTGGACGAGGACAGCAGCAGGCGCCCGGCGGAGGAGCTGCGCCGCGTACCGGTCCATACCAGCTTCAGCGGCTACGCGGAGAACGACCTGCGCGTCGTCGTAAGCCGCCTCATCACCCGTCCGGCCGCTTCCCGGTAACGGTTGTCAGCTCGGCAGCGGGTCGCGGTGGACCGGGCAGGACATGCAACGCGGGCCGCCGCGGCCGCTGCCCAGCTCGCTCCCGGCGATGCGGATCACCTCGATTCCCTCCGCCTCCAGGCGCGCGTTGGTCTCCACGTTGCGCTCGTACGCCACGCAGATCCGCGCCCCGATCGCCAGCGTGTTGTTCCCGTCGTCCCACTGCTCGCGCTCGGCGGTGACAGCGTCCAGGCCGGTGTCGATCACGCGCAGCCGCTCGATGCCCAACGCGCGGGCGGCCGCCTCGAGGAACGGCGCCGGCGCGGAGACCCGCGGCGTGTCACCGTCCGGGGTCAGCGTGTAGGCGATGAGCGTGTCGGCGACGTTCGGGTACATCAGCATCGCGTCGGCGTCGACCATCGTGCACACCGTGTCGAGATGCATGGTCGCCCGCTCCTGGGCGATCGGAACGGCGAGAACGGTATGCGCGATACCGCGGGCGAACGCCCGTACGGCCAGCCGCTCGACGCCTGACGGCGCAGTGCGCTCGCCGGTGCCAACCGCAAGCACGCCGGGGGCGAGCAGCAGCACGTCGCCGCCCTCGAGGGGCTCCAAGCCCGGCTCGTACAGCAGGTCGGGGCCCGGGCCGGCACCGTCGGCGGTGAAGCGGGGATGGTGCCTGTAGATCGCCCGGGTGAGGTTGGTCTCGCGGCGCCGGGCGGCCATCGCCAGCGACGTCACGGCGACGGACGCGCCGATCCATGTG
This sequence comes from Streptosporangiales bacterium, assembly GCA_050698355.1. GTDB lineage: Bacteria > Actinomycetota > Actinomycetes > Streptosporangiales > WHST01 > JBOHBN01. Next base: position 9,769 of record JBOHBN010000349.1, read on the forward strand.
CTGGAGTCGCGGGTGAACAGCAGGTTGGGGAGCGGGTCGATGACGAAGTCACGCCGGTCCATCAGCGCGTACGCCAGGCCGCGGCCGCCGGGCAACTCGTCGTGGGCGAGGCCAGTGACGAGCGTCTCGGCGAGTTCGCCGGCTGGAAGGTCGTGCAGGTAGTCGCGCAGGTACGCGCCCAGCGCGTCACCGAACCGTACGCCCGCAAGGGTGGCATCGATCGCCTCGGCGCGTGCGCCCGGTAGCGCGAACGCCTCGGTGAGCAGCGGTACGACGTACAGCACCTCGACGCCGCGGTCGGTGAGGGCCTGGGCGAACGCGTCGTGCTCCTCCTGCGCCCGGCCGACCCAGGGTATGCCGTCGAACAAGAGCTGGTCGTTGTTGCGGGGGGTGAGGCGGCGAAGCTCGGCGCCCGGCCGATGGAGCAGCACGGTGCGCAGCGCGCCGACCTCGCTGTCGACCTGATGTGTTCCCACGCGCCAACTTTGCCAGAACGCGGCAGGGCGTCTTGCGGGGCCGGTGAGGCCCGCGGCACAAGTGCCGCGGGCCACAGGCAGCCTTACCGCGTACCGGAACCGCTCGAGCCGCGGTTCTCGTGCCGCCCGCCGCTGGCAGTGTCGTCGACATCGACCTGCTCCTTGCGGACGGTCTCGGTGACCTGCTGGTCCTCCTGCACGGTCTCGGTGTCGAGTCCGACCCGCTCGACGGGTACGGTCTCCTTGCTCACCACGGGCCGCTCCTCGTGCACCACGACCTCGCGTTCCTCATCACCGAGTTCGCCGCCTCGCGCAGTCGTGTCGTCGGGCGACACCGGCTCGCGGGTGACGTGGACCTCTTCGTGCTGCACCGGCACGGTGACCTGCTGCTCCTCGGTCACCACGTGCTTGCGCAACCGGACCCGGCCGGTCTCGGCCGCCTCGGTGCCGGTCCGTAGCCGCTCCTCGGAGCGCACCATCGATTCGTCGCCCTGAGGCTGCCCGCGACTCGTCGTGGGACGCTCCTCAGTACCGGGCGTGGTCCCCGCTCCGGCCGCTGGTGCTCCTGCAGCCGGCGCTCCGCCGGCCGACTGGTCGGCCGCGGTTCGGCCCTGGCCCTGGCCCTGGCCCGGCTGCTGACCGTTGGGCGCGCCACCGGTCCGCATGCCGTAGTGCCGGTAGAGATCCCTGACCTCCTGGTCGTTGATCTCGCCGTCGTCCGGGACCCGCGGTGCCCCCTTGATGGTGTCCTTGCGCGGGCTCACGTGCAGCCCGGACTCGTCGGTGGTGGCACCGGCGAGCGGTACGAACGAGTCCTTGTTCCCGAACATCCCGGTCCGTACGGTCACCCACTCGGGCGTACGGGACTGATCGGAGGTATACAGGTCCGACGCCGTACCGATCTTCTTGTTGTCGCCGTCGTAGACGGTCTGGCCTACGACCTTGTCTAGCTGGTTGGTACCCATGGTTTTGACCTCCCCGGTAGGTACAACGCGGCCAAAACCGCCCATTACCCGCATGCGATGGTCAACTAACACAAAATCGCAGCTCGATGGCGATTCCGTCGCAGGAACGTCGATTGACCACCACGGGGAGAAACGCCGGGGCATGGTCGTGGCGCCCCGGCCGTTGTCGCAGTTCAGCGAGATGCGAGCAGCACGCCGGGATTCATGATCCCGCGCGGGTCGACCGCCTGCTTCACCGCGCGGAGCGCATCGACGCCGAGCGCGCCGACCTCGCGCTCGAGCCAGGGCGCGTGGTCGCTCCCGACCCCGTGGTGATGGGTGATCGTCGCGCCGGCCGCCGTGATCGCGTCCATCGCCGCCCGCTTCGCCGGCCACCATTGCGCGGCGGCGTCGTCGCCGCGCCGGGCGATGACGGTGACGTAGAGCGAGGCGCCCGTCGGGTACGCGTGCGAGACGTGGGTCAGCACGACCGGGGGGGTGCCCTGCGCGGCGAGCGCGTCGTGTACGGCCCGGCGTACGCCGGCATGCAGGTCGCCGAGATCGGTCCAGCTCGATGCGGTCTCCAGCGTCTCGGCCAGTGCGCCTGCGTCGAGCAGCGCGTCGCGCAGGTACGGGGCGTCATACCTGCCGTGCACCCAGCTCGCACCGACTCGCGCGCCGAGCGCCATCCCACCGGCGTCCTTGACGACCGCGTGCGCGAGCGCCCGCCGCGCCCGCACCGCGTGGGCGGACGTGCCCTCCCAGCCGAGGATGGCAAGGCACCCGCCATGGTGGCCTCGTGCCGCCTGGTAGGCGCGTACCGCGACACCGGCCGAGCCCGCGAGCGTCAGCGTGACCCGGGTCTCCTCCGCGTCGGACAGCCGCAGGACGTCGGGCGCCACGCCCTCCTGCACGAGCCGCCGGAACGCGCGCAGCCCCGAGCCGAAGCCGGGGAACGACCACCCCTCGTACCGGCGTGTGGTCGGCGCGGGCCGCACGCGCAGCGTCGCTTCGGTGATCACTCCCAGGGTGCCCTCGGAGCCGGTGACCAGTGCCCGCAGGTCCGGACCCGCGGCCGAGCGTGGGCCGTGGCCCACCGCGAGCATTCCGCGCGGCGTCGCGACCCGCACCGCGGCGACCAGGTCGTCGATGCGCCCGACACCGGTGGACGCCTGCCCGGCGGACCTGGTCGCGACCCAACCGCCGACGGTCGAGCACTCCCAGGACTGCGGGAAGTGCCCGAGGGTGTAGCCCCGCGCGCCCAGCAACTCCTCGACGCGGGGCCCGGTGACCCCGGCCTGCAGTGTGGCCAGCTGGGATTCCTCGTCCAGGCGCACGAGCGCGTCCATCCGCGCCAGGTCGACGGTCACGACGGCGACCCGCCCGCCCGCTCGCGGCTCGACCCCGCCGACCACGCTCGTACCGCCTCCGTACGGCACCACCGCGACGTCGTGCTCCGCGCACGCGGCGAGCACGGCCAGGACCTCCTCGTGCGAGCCGGGCGCGACGACCGCGTCCGGAACGGGGAGTTCCGCATCCGCGCGCCGCCGCATCAGGTCGAGGTAGCTCATCCCGCCTGCGACGGCGAGCCGGTCGGCGGCAGCGGTCCGTACATGCGCAGGGCCGACCGCGGCGGCGAGGCGCGTGAGGGCCCCGGGCGGAAGGGCGGAGGCGCGCACCCGTACAGGCGACGGCGTCTCCGGGCTGCGCGGGGTGAGGCCCAGCTCGCGGCGCAGCAGGGCCCGGTGCGCGCGCGTGAGGACGCGCGGCGCCGCAGGGCCGGGCCAGGACATCCGCGTGCGGGCGACCTCGGTGACCTCCATACGGTACAGTGTGACATATGGTGGCTATACGTCACTCGCCAGACCGGGTGCTCGATGCGGCACGCGACTGCGTGCTGCAGGTCGGTGTGCGCCGCACCACGCTCACCGATGTCGCGCGCCGTGCGGGCACGAGCCGGATGACGCTCTACCGCCGCTACCCCGACGTCTCGGCACTGGTCGCTGACCTGATGACGCGGGAGTTCGGCAGCGTCCTTGAGCGTGCGCGCGGTGCCGGCGACGGGTTAGTGACCGCGCGCGAACGAGCCGTCGCCGAGGTGGTCGCGGCCGTCCGCGCGCTGCGCGGCAACCGGCTCTTCGTGAAGGTCCTCGAGGTCGACCCGGAGTTGCTGCTGCCGTACGTGCTCGAGCGGCTCGGCAGCACCCAGCGGCTCGCGCTCGCCCTGTTCGAGTCCGTCCTCGAAGAGGGCTACACCGACGGTTCGGTCCGCCGCGGCGAGCCGGCGGCGATGGCGTACGCCCTGCTGCTCACCGTGCAGTCGTTCGTGCTGTCCATGCGCACCGTTGTCGACGGCTCCGGGGAGGACGTGATGTACGCCGAGCTGCGGCACCTGCTGGCGACGAGCCTGCGGCCAGACGAGGAGGGCCGCGGTGGCTGACGCAACCCGTTCCTCGCTCTCCCGCGCGCGCCGCGAGCGCGATCTCGCGAAGGTAACGCGCGGACCCGTCGACGTGCTCGTGGTCGGCGGTGGCATCACCGGCGCGGGCGTCGCGCTGGACGCGGTGACCCGGGGACTCACCGTCGCGCTCATCGAGGCGCACGACTTGGCACACGGCACCAGCCGCTGGTCCAGCAAGCTCATCCACGGCGGGCTGCGATACATCGCCGGCGGGCACGTCAGCATCGCGCACGAGAGCGCGGTCGAGCGCGGGCACCTGATGCAGCGCACGGCGCCGCACCTGGCGCGGCCACTGCCGCAGCTGCTGCCGGAGTACGGCCTGGGCGCCAGGCAGCACCTGAAGCTCGTCGGCGTCGGCGAGGTCGCCGAGCTGCTGCGCGCCGCGGCGCGGACGAGCCGTGACACGCTGCCCAAGCCGCGCATACT
>JBOHBN010000350.1:0-6180 GCA_050698355.1 Streptosporangiales bacterium
CGGGCAGCTGCTCCAGGACACGCTGGCAGAACGCCTCGCCGACGAAGCCGGTCACGCCGGTCAGCAGGATGCGTTTGCCCGCGAGCCGGTCACGCAGCGACAACGCCTTTGACCCCCGCATGTACGCGGCCGAGCGCCGGCCGCGACCCGACGTGATGCGGCCATACAACCAGCCGCCGCACGCGTCCCGCCAACCGGGCGGGCGCTCGCGTACCGCGGTTGCCGACCGTGTACGCCCGTGTGCCGTGCGTACGGCCGGGTGGGGACGGGGTCACCGGGCTCGGCGGCGAGCCAGTCGGCCATGTCGACGAGATCCTGGGTCTCTCGGCCAGCGACATCGTGATCCGCGGCGCCCCGGCGTACGGTGCCCTACGTGACGGCCCAATGCGAGCGGTACGTGACCAACGTTGCGGCCTTGCTCGCGGGCGTCCTCGGCGCGTCGTACGTGGGCGCCTACCTGCACGGGTCGGCCGTACTCGGGGACTTCGACCCGCGGCGCAGCGACATCGATGTGCTCGCCGTGTGCGAGGAACCGACGCGAGCGGAGGTCGTGGGGGACATCGCCGCTGCGCTCAACGAGGAGTCGCTGCCGTGTCCGGCGGCTGGCCTGGAGTTCTCCCTCGTCACTCGCTACGTGGCCGCCGGCCCAACCGCGCGGCCACCGTTCGAGCTGCACCTCACCACGGCACCAGGAGATGCCAAGGTGGTGTTCGGTCGCGGTCATCCTGGCGATACCGACCTGGTGCTGCACCTGGCCGTGTGCCGGCAAGCGGGCCGGCTGGTCGGATCAGGCGCCGAGCCGGCCTCGGTCTTCGCGCCGGTGCCGCGGCCCTTGGTATTCGGCCAGCTCACCGCCGAACTGCGCTGGGCCGTCGAGCGTTCGAAGGCCGAGTACACGGTCCTCAATGCTTGCCGGGCTTGGCTGTTCGCCAGCGGCGGCGTGTTCGTCTCCAAGCTCGACGGCGGCCGGTGGGCGCTGCGGCATGCGGACACGCTGTACGGTGCGCTCATCCGCGCAGCGATGGCGCGTTACGGCGACCCCGAGCGAGCCGCGCCGTTGGAGCCTGAGGAGGCGCACGCGTTCGCGACCACCGTCATCGACGCCTTGGGGCACTGACCGCGCCGCGTCACTCTGCTTCGGGTATCGGGGTGCCCTGGTGAAAGTAGAGCCGCCACCGGCCACCCGATCCGCGCCACAGCGAGCTGCGTCGCGACCTGCGAGTGCCGCACACGCTGACGTACGTGACGTGCACCAGGTCGTCGGCCAAGCGGATAGCGGCGATGTCGTCGGCGGAGGCAGGCTCACCATCGGCGGGCTCGGCCGCGAGCGCCGCGACGATCCCTGACCGCTCCCAGCGGCGACCGGAGGCGCCGAACTCGACGAACGCGGGGTCGAGCAGCTCCTCGACCTGCTCCCGGGACCGGCGTACCTCGGGCCGCAGCAGCCGCAGCTCCCGCTCCACTACCTGCTGGAGATCAGCGTCCACATGTGCCCGCGACGACGGGCCGCTGCTTACCTCGATAAGTTCCTGCGTTACATACCGTGATCATTACGGTTTGGCACCCACGCCCACCGACGGTCAGTACCCGAGTCACTTCAGGCTGATGTCGTACCGTACGTCGACGGCGTCGCGAAGCCGCAGCGCGCCGAGGAACCCGCGGTACGGCTTGACGCCCCAGCGAGTCTGCACCACCGAGGTCTCGCCCGTCACCCGGGAAGCGCCCTCCTCGTCCTGGACGCGGAACGGGACCTCCAGCGACTCGGTCGTGCCGGCGATGGTCAGGTCGCCGGTCACCGTGCCGCGGTCGCCCGCGGCCGTCACGCTCGTGGAACGGAACGTGATGCTCGGGTGCTGGCCGGAGTCCAGCACCTTGCTGTTGATCGTCTTCACGATCTCCGCGCGGTCCTTGTCGGAGAGCGGCTTCACCCCACCGTGCCCCTCGCGCACCGTGAGCCCGGCGACCTCGACCGACAGCTCGACCGACGAGTTCTCCGCGTTGTCCGCGTCGACCGTGACGGTGCCCGACCAGCGGGTCGCGTCGAGCACCAGGTCGTGCCCCGCCTTCGAGGCCGCGCCTTCCCGGTACGTGCGCAGCTCCAGCGTGCCCTGCTCCGGACCGACCGCGTACGTACCACTCGTTGTACCCATGCTTCCAGCATCGCACCGGACCGGCGCGCCTGCCAGCGACCGAGTGGGGATCCCCTGCCGCATCCGCACCCCACGGGGGATCCCCCGTCGCGACATCGACCGCTCAGGGCTGCCAGCGCGGGCTCACCTCCCGTACGAGGTCGGCGAGCACGGCACGCTCGGCCGGGTCGACGTGGTCGGCGTAGTACGCGTACAGGCTCTCGCGGGCCAGCCGGGACGCGCGCCCGCCGTCGCCCTCGCAGATCGCCTCGAACACCACGGCGTGGTGCCGGATCGACTGCAGCATCAGCCCGCGCCGGTCGTCGGCGTCGGCGATCCGCGACTGGATCAGATCGAGGATCCCGGGCCGCACCGAATCGCCGCACACCCGGATGAGGGTGTTGCCGCCGATCTCCGCGATGATCTCGTGGAACTCCAGGTCGAGCCGGCCGAACGCCTCGTACCCCAGCGGCATGCTCTCCCGCATCCGCGCCATGTTGCGCTCGAGCCGCAGCAGCTGCGCGTCGGTGCGGCTGGCGGCGGCGAGCAGGTTGGCCGACGCGTCCACCACCATCCGGAACTGCACCAGCTCGCCGAGCCGTACGGTGTGCGCCGCCGTGAGGCGCGCGATCGACCGTTTCACCGGTTCGACGGAGAAACCGAGTACGAGCGGGCCTCTCGGGTCGCCCGGCCGCGAACGGACGAGCTGCTTGCTCTCCAGCACCCGCAACGCCTCGCGCACCGACGACCGCGCCACGCCGAACCGCTCGACCAGGTCACGCTCGCTCGCCAACCGGTCGCCCGGCTTCAGCCGCCCGCCGGCGACCGCGTCCTCGACGTCGTCGACGATCCTCTGGTACGCCCGCTCGCGCTTCGTCTCCACTAGGACGACGGCGGCTCGTACCGGCCGTCGACCGCGGTCCAGCCGCCGTCGACGCGCAGCACCGAGCCCGTGACGAAGCTGGACGCCTCCGAGGCCAGGTAAACCACGGCTCCGGCGATCTCCTCCGGCCGCGCCCACCGCGCCAGCGCGCTCTTGCTCGCGTACGCCGCGTACCACTCCGGGACGTTCTTGATCTGCGCCGTCAGCGCGGTCTCCACGACGCCGGGCGCAATCGCGTTGACCCGCACGCCGGACGGGCCGAACTCGGCTGCCGCGGTACGTACGAGCTGCACGAGTCCCGCCTTGGTGGCGGCGTACACGCTCTGCCCCGGCTCGACGACGTCGGCACGGATGGACGAGAACCCGATGATGCTGCCGCGGCCCCGGGCCACCATCGTCGCGCCGAACGCGCGGATCAGGTTGAAGCTGCCGCGCAGGTTCAGCGACACCACCTTGTCGAACTCCTCGGCGCTGTAGTCGAGCAACCGCTTGCGTACGTTGACGGCAGCGGTGAACACAAGCGCGTCGATGTCGTCGAAGCGCGCGGCGGCCTGCTGTACTGCCGCATCGTCGACGATGTCGATCTGGAGGTCCTCCGCGCCTTCACCACACGCGGTGGCCGCGTCGCTCGCGACCGTGGCGTCGGTGTCGGCGCACACCACGCGCGCCCCCTGTGCGGTGAGCGCGCACGCCGCCTCCCGGCCGATCCCGCCGACGCCGACCACCATGGCCCGCCGGCCGTCCATGCGAAACAGCGATCCGTAGTCCATGCAGCTCCTCACGCGTCCGGGCGGATGACGGCCATCCGGGTGACGGTCAGCTCCTCGATGGCGAACCGCGGCCCCTCCCGGCCGATGCCGGAGTCCTTGACACCGCCGTACGGCATGATGTCCGAACGGAATCCCGGCACCTCGTTGACCACGACGCCACCGACGTCCAGCTCCTCGACCGCGCGGAACGCGGTCGCGAGCGATGCGGTGTAGACGCTGGCATGCAGGCCGTAGCGCGAGTCGTTGACCAGCTCGAAGGCGGTGTCCATGTCGGGCACCGAACGTACGCAGACCACGGGCGCGAAGACCTCCTCGCACCACGTCCGCACACCGTCCGGGACGTCGGCGAGCACGGTCGGCTCGACCGCGCGGCCGTCGACACCGCCGCCACACAACAGCTTCGCACCCGCGCGTTCGGCTTCCTCGATCCACTCGCCCGCACGCGCGGTGGCGTTCTCGTCGATCAGCGGCGCGACGCTGGTCTCGTCCAGCCGAGGGTCGCCGACGGCGAGCTCCGGCATCCGCGCGACGAGCCGCGCGGTGAAGTCGTCGACGACCTGTTCGGCGACCAGTACGCGCTGCACTGAGATGCAGGCCTGCCCGTTGCCGTAGAACCCACCGCGGAGCACGGCGTCGACAGCGCGGTCGAGGTTGGCGTCGGCGTCCACGACGAGCGCGGTGTTGGAACCCAGCTCCAGCAACGCCTTGCGCGGCGCGGCGTCGGCGGCGATGCGGTGTCCGACCGCGGCCGAACCGGTGAACGACACAGCACCGATGCGCGGGTCGGTGACGAGCGTCCTGCCCACATCGGCGTCTCCGGTCACGACCTGCACCATGGCCGCCGGCGCGCCCATCGATGCGGTGGCCTCGCGGACGAGGTGGGCGAGCCAAAGCGTCGCGAGCGGCGTCGCCGGCGCGGGCTTGCAGATGACCGGGCAGCCGGCGGCGATCGCCGGCGCGATCTTGTGCGTGGCGAGCAGCAGCGGGTAGTTGAACCCGGCGACGCCGATCACCAACCCGATCGGCCGCCTGGTCCAGAAACCGACCATGCCCTCGCCCGCGGCCTGCATGTCCAGCGGGACCGTCTCGCCGTGCAGGTGGGCGACCTCCTCGGCCGCCGACGACCAGGTGAACAGGGCCCTGGCCGCCTCGGTACGGCAGTCGGTGATCGTCTTGCCGGTCTCCGCGACGAGCAGGTCGACGAACTCGTCCTGCCGCTCGGCGAGCGCTCGTTCGACCGCGAGGAGGATCGCCTTGCGGGTGGCCGAGGTGAGCTTGCCGACCGCGCGGACGGCGTCGACGCCCGCGTCCAGCGCCGCCGTCGCGTGCGCGACCGTGCCGACCGGTGCGGTACCGACGAGCGAGCCGTCGTACGGGAACCGCACCTCGGCGCTGCCGGTGTCGGTCACCCACCCGTCGCCGATCGGCAGCCCTGCCGGGTGGTCGGGTCGTACGACGGCCATCGCGCCCCCTTCGCGTCCACTACTGGTCTGACCGGTTTGCCGCCGTGCCAGCATGCACCCGGCCATCGCAGGCGGTCAACCTTCCGGTGTCGCACCCGTTCGCCTTATGAGTACTGGGATAACTGCGAGGGGTTGACATGGCTCCGGCTCCCGGGTGACGGTTGCCGCACTGGATCCAGCGACGCGATTTGCGGAGTGCGATGGGCGCGAAGGTCGGCCTGGTCGGCGAGGTGGCATCGCTCGTACGCGAGCGGATCTACACCCACCGGTACCCGACCGGCGCGTGGCTGCGCCAGGAGCAGCTCTCGGCCGAGCTGGGCATCAGCCGCACTCCCGTACGCGAGGCGCTGCGCGTGCTGGAGCTCGAAGGTCTGGTGCGCGTGCGGCCGGGCGAGGGCGCGCGGGTCGTCACCGGCGACGTGCACACGCTGCTCGACGCCTACCAGCTGCGGGCGGTCGTGGACGGGCTGGCCGCTCGGCTGGCCGCCGAACGCAGGGGTCCCGCCCGATCGCTGCGCGCCGCGATCGACCGGCAGGTGGAGGCGCTGGACCCGTGGGAACCGCGGGCGTACACCCGCGCGAACGTGGAGTTCCACGAGGAGATCACACACATGACCGGCAACGAGTTCGTCGTCGCGCAGCTACCGATCCTGCGGATGACCGCCCAGGTCTTCGCGCCCGTTCGCGTCGTCGAGCCCAGCAGCGCGCAGCGAGCGATCCGCCAGCACCTCGCGATCGCGAACGCCATCGAGAGCGCGGACGGGCCCACCGCAGAACGCCTCGCGCGAGAACACATCGAGGCCACCATCGAGGAGCTGCGGGCGGCGGCGTCGCAGCCCGAGCAGGAAGGAGCGTGCTGAGCGATGTGCGCGTACTACGTCGCCTCGGACATCGGGGGGACCTTCACCGACACCGTGCTGATCGACGAGCAGGGC
>JBOHBN010000351.1:0-24126 GCA_050698355.1 Streptosporangiales bacterium
GGCGACGACCGAGCTGCTCCACGGGATGCCCGACTTGGTCGCCGCCGGGGCAGCCGGCGCGGCACTCGACCGGGTCGCACGAGCCGACGACCGGCTGCGCAGCGCGGAGGGCAGGAGCGCGCGGTCCGCGGGCGCGGGCACCGCCGCCGTCGTGGCCCTCTGCGGGCTGGCGTGCTGCGCGGCACTGGCCCTCGGCATCGACGCCGTCCGGGACGGGCGGCTCGCCGGGGTCAACCTCGCGGTCATCGCGCTCGTGCCGCTCGCGCTCGCCGACGTGCTCGGCGCCGTCCCGGACGCGGTCCAGCACGGCCTGCGGGCACGAGCGTCGCTGCGGCGGGTGAGCGAGCTGGTACGGCAACCGGACACCGTGCCAGACCCCGCGTCATCCGTGCCGGTGCCCGCGGGCCCGTACGGACTCCGCGTCGAGGGGCTGCGTGCCCGCTGGACCGTGGACGGGCCGTACGTGCTCGACGGCGTCGACCTGGCGCTCCCGCCGGGCAGGCGGGTCGCGGTCGTCGGGCAGAGCGGTTCGGGCAAGAGCACGCTCGCTGCCGTGCTGCTGCGGCAGCTGGCGCCGGAGGGCGGCCGCGTCCTGCTCGCCGACACCGACGCCGCCGCGCTGGCTGCCGATGACGTCCGTCGAGTGGTGGGTCTCTGTGCGCAGCAGGCGTACGTGTTCGACTCGACGGTGGCGGAGAACGTGCGGCTCGCACGCCCGGACGCGAGCGACGAGGAGGTGACGGCGGCGCTCGGTGCGGCGCGGCTGGGGGATTGGCTCGACCACCTGCCGCACGGGTTGGAGACGCGGGTGGGGGAACACGGCAACCGGCTCTCCGGCGGCGAGCGGCAGCGGCTCGCGCTCGCCCGCGTGTTGCTCGCCGGCCTCCCGGTCGTGGTGCTCGACGAGCCCACCGAGCACCTCGACGAGCCGACCGCCGACGTGCTCATGGCAGACCTGCTGGCCGCGACCCGCGACCGCGCCGTGCTGCTGCTCACCCACCGGACCGCCGACCTGGCGGCCATGGATCAGGTGTGGCGGCTCGATCGCGGGCGTCTCGTGCCGGTGTTCGACCCGCGCTGACGCGGACCTGCCGTACGCTCGCCGAGATGGAGACAACCCGTGCGTGCGTGAGACTGCGCGACGTGGAGCCCGCCGTCGTACGGGTGCTCGACGTGCCGGCCACGGTCCAGCTGCAGGAGTTCCATCACCTGCTGCAGGCCGGGCTGGGCTGGACCGACTCGCACCTGCACCAGTTCGTCACCGATGACGCTCTCTACGGGATGGTGGCGATCGAACCTCCTGAGGATGAGCGCGACGAGTCGGGCGTGCCGCTGCGCAAGCTGCCCGTCTGCTTCCGCTACCTGTACGACTTCGGCGACGGCTGGGAACACGATGTCGAGCTCCTGGGCGCTGGTGGCGACCGGCCCGGCTGCGTGTACGGGGAGGGCTCGTGCCCGCCGGAGGACTGCGGCGGTCCGCACGGCTACGCCGAACTGCGGGCGGTGCTGGCCGACCCTACTCACGAGGACCACGCGGCGATGCGGACATGGGCGGGCGACCTGGCGGACTTCGACCAAGCCGCCACCGACCTGCTCGTTCACCAGACGGCCGGAGCCGTCCCGGAGCCGGTGCGACTGGTGCTCGAGCTGGCCGCTGACGGAGTGAAGCTGACCCCGGGCGGGCGGCTTCCGCGTTGGCTCGTACGGGAAGTCCAAGCCCGGCGCCCGGACTGGCACCCACTGGGCGACCCGGCCTCGCGCGAGGACGACCTGCCGCCGCTGGTCGCGCTGCACGACCTGCTCCGCGACGTCGGGCTGCTGCGCCTGCGCAAGGGTGTCGTCGCTCCGATCAAGGCCGCGAGCGATGACGTGGAGGTGGTCAGGCGACTGCGCTCCTGGTTCGCCCCGCAGCATGGGTTCACCGCCGTCCTCGCCGGTGTGAGCGTCGCCGTCCTCGCCGCCGGCAGCGGTGCGCACCGCGCTGACGAGCTGGTCGCGCAGGTCTACCCACTGCTCGGGCACGGCTGGGCAACCCGCGACGGGCAGCCCATGACGGAGGAGCACGTCCGCATGGGGTTCACCGGCCTGGTCCCCGAGCTGTGCGCGCTCGACCTCATCGACGACGACCCGGGCGGCTGGCATGCCGGCCCGTCGGCTCGCTGGCTGTTGCCCCGTGCCACCGTACTGGCGTACGAGTGGTCAGGCACCCCCTGATCCTTCGGCGGCGTCGAGCGCGGGTGCGAGCGGCGCGAGCGCGCTGCGCAGCAGGTCGGGCAACGAGCCGGACGGTACGACCAGCCCGCCGATCGCCTGGGACGCGGAGGCCGGTTGCACCCACTGCTCGAGGGCGACGCGAACCGCGGCGGCCACACTCGCTGCGAGTACCCGGGCTGTCTGTGGGTCGCCGAGGCGCTCGGCGATCGCGTCGGCGAGGGGATGTTCGATCGCAGTGGCGGTGCCGACGAACGCGTCACGCAGGGTGGGCCGGGTGGTGATCAGGAGCAGCGCGTCTCGACCGGGTTCGCTCTGATCGGTGTACTGCTCCACGATCGCCTCGACCACGGCGTCGGACAGGCGGACGTTCGCGGGCCGCACGGTTACCGCCGCCGCGACCCGCGACTCCCGTTCGGTGGTGACGGCGGCGACGATCGCCTGCTCGCGGCTGGCGAAGTAGTTGTTGTAGGTCCTTGGCGAAACGCCGGCGGCCTCGGCGATGTCGTCGACGCGCACGTTGTCCGGCCCACGCTCCAGGGCCAGTCGCAGTGCCGCCTCGCGCAATGCCTCTCTGGTCGCCTGTTTCTTCTGCTCGCGCAACCCCGCCCGTCGTGTCGGCATCCCTGCAGCATCTCAGAATCCGTCGTGCGCGCAATTTTGCGTGTGCGCAGGTTTAGTTCTATGCTCGGTTTGCATGCCGACAGAGGGGACCGGACCGATGCGCGCCAAAGGCATCACCTACGGCACCGGGTTCGTCCGGGGCGGGGCGAATTCCCGTGCGCACTTCGACCCCGCCGTGGTCAAGCGCGAACTTGGCATCATCCGCGACGACCTGCGCTGTAACGCCGTACAGATCACCGGCGGTGATCCGGAGCGGCTGGAGATGGCCGCGACGTACGCCGCCGACCTCGGTCTCGAGGTCTGGTTCTCGCCCTACCCGCTGGAACTGACGACCAGCGAGGTCCTGTCGCTGTTCACCGACTGCGCGGAGCGGGCCGAGCGGCTCCGGCAGGCGGGAGCCGAGGTCGTGTTCGTCACCGGCGTCGAGCTGAGCATCATGAACCTCGGGTTCCTGCCCGGCGACAGCCTCCACGAGCGGCTGGACCTGCTGTTCGCCCAGCCCGAGGGACGGCAGGAGCGGATCGCCGAGGTGAACGCCCGACTCGGCGACTTCCTGGCCAAGGCCGTGCCGACCGTCCGCGAGCGCTTCCACGGCAAGCTCACCTACTGCGCCGTACCGTTCGAACGCGTCGACTGGACGCTCTTCGACGTCATGTCGGTCGAGCTCATCCGGTCCGCCGAGGTCGCCGACCGGTACCGGGAAGGCGTACGCGACCTCGTCGCGCAGGGACAGCCGGTCGCGATCACCGGTTTCGGCACGGCCGCGTGGCGCGGTGCAAGCGACATGGCGCCTCGGGCGATGGAGATCGTCGAATACGACGAGGACACCGGTGAGCCGGTCCGACTGAACGGGGATTACGTCCGTGACGAGGCGGGCCAGGCCACGTACCTGCGCGAGGTGCTGGAGATCTTCGACACAGAAGGCGTCGACAGCGCCTTTGTGTTCCTCTTCGCGCTGGAGAACTACCCGCACCGCCCCGGCGGCGATCCTCGCGCCGACCTGGACCTGGCCAGCCCCGGGATCGTCAAGGTCCTCGAGGGGTGCGGCGGAGACACCTATCCCGACATGGCCTGGGAACCCAAGGCCGCCTTCGCCGCCCTGGCCGAGCGCTACAGCGACTGACCGTTTCAGCGTGGCACTTGCCACGACGTAAACATCTGTTTATTATAGTAAACGTGCAGACACCATCGGATGATCGTACGGCACGGGCGAGGATCCGTGACGAGGCTCTGCATCCGTTCGGCAAGCGCGGCCCCGATGCGGTGACCGTTCGAGACATCGCCGCGGCGGCTGGCGTCTCGCCGGCGCTGGTCATGCGCCACTACGGGTCCAAGGACGGCCTGCACGAGGCGGTCGACGAACACGTGGCAAGGGTGGTCGAGGCCATGTTGGCCGAGGTGACGCGCGATGCCGAGCCGTTCGACCAGCAGGCACTGCCGTCCCTCGCCGAGATGGTGGCAGCGAACCTTCCGGCCGGTTCTGCGATCCCCGCGTACCTGGGGCAGCTGCTGGTGGCCGACGGGCCGACGGGCTCGGTGCTGTTCCGGAGACTGCACCAGGTCAGTCGTGACGCGCTCGCCCGCTTGGCGGCCGCCGGCGTAGCCAGCGCGGGCGCGGATCCGAACGTGCGCGCCGCGTTCCTGCTCGCCAACGACCTCGCCGTACTCATCCTGCGTGACCGGTTGCGCGAGGTGCTCGACGCGGATCCGCTGTCGGCCGCGGGCATGCGGCGTTGGGGCGCGGAGGTCCTGTCGATCTACCGCGGCGGGATAGGAGCGCCGCCCGAAGCCGAGCGGCATACCGCCGCCGACGCAGAATCGAGGAGGTAGGTCATGTCCAACAACCCCGCATCGACCGCGATCGGCCGGGGTGGAGCGCGCGTACTCGCGAATCGGACGCTGATGCGGGCACCGATCTGGTTGTACCGGGCACGGCTGGGCTTCATGTTCGGCTCGCGAATGCTGATGCTCGAGCACATCGGCCGCACATCCGGCGCCAGACGTTACGTGGTGCTCGAGGTCATCGGCCGCCCGGCACCAGGCGCCTACATCGTCGTTTCGGGCTTCGGCGGCCACGCTCAATGGTTCCGCAACCTGATGGCCAACCCACGCGCCCGCGTGTCCGTCGGCCGTCACAGGACGCGCCCCGCCACGGCCCGCCGGCTGTCGATGGCCGAGGCAGACGCCGCCCTTGCCGATTACGTGAGGCGGCACCCCCGCGCGTGGGCGAGGTTCAAGAACATCCTGGAGAACACACTCGGGACGGCGATCAGCGAGCACGACACCGCGCTGCCGATGGTCGAACTACGCGTCGACCCGACGACGACAACCGCGTGACGCCGCCCTACGGTCCACGCCGGTTCGTGACACACGGAGGGTCAAGACACGTCGGTGGTGGCCCGCCACGCACGTATCACGTAGCAGTTCGTACGATCTTTGGGGCAAACTTGTCCCGGAGGTGGACGACGTGGCACACGCGCTCGTGCTCAACGCGACGTACGAACCGCTGTGTGTCGTGCCGCTGCGCCGCGCCGTGGTGCTCGTGCTCGCCGAGAAGGCGACCGTGCTCGAGACCGGCGACGCCACGTTCCATTCCGAACGGATGGCGCTCGCCGCCCCGACCGTCGTGCTGCTGAGCCGCTACGTGCGGGTGCCGTACCGCAGGGGAGTGCCGCTCGGCCGGCGGGCCGTGCTCGCCCGCGACGGGCAGCACTGCGCGTACTGCCGAGGCAAGGCCGAGACCATCGACCACATCGTGCCGCGCTCACGCGGCGGCAGGCACGAGTGGGACAACGTCGTCGGCGCGTGCCGCCGCTGCAATCACAAGAAGGCCGACCGGTTGCTCAGCGAGATGGGCTGGTCGCTGCCCGACGTGCCGCGCGCGCCGGCGGCGACCATCGCGCTGCTCGTCGGGTACGCGCGCCGCGACCCGTCCTGGGAGCCGTACCTCATCCAGTGGGCCCCCGTCGGCGCGGCTGCCAGCTAACCAGGTGCCGCCGGTGGATGCGGAGCTCGCCGACCTCGCCGAGGCGTACGGCGTCGCGACCTCGTACGAGGACTGGCGGCACGAGGACGTCGCGGTCCCCGACGCGACAGTGGTACGGGTGCTCGCCGCGCTCGGCGTGGATGCCTCGACCCCGGACGCGGTTCACCGCGCGCTTGCCGAGCGCAGGCTGGCCGGATGGCGCCGCGTCCTGCCCCTGATCGTGGTCACTCGCGCGGGCAGCGGCGCCCTCGTACGCGTGCACGCACCCGCGAGCGCGGACACCGCGATCGAGCTGCGCCTCGAGGACGGGACGGTACGCCGGAAGCTGTTTCAGCTGCTGGTGCACGTCGAGCCCGTGGAGGTCGACGGCGTCTCGACGGCCGAGTCGACGTACGGTCTGCCAACGGACCTGCCCTGCGGCTGGCACACCCTCGTGGTCCGCTACGACGGGCACGAGGCAGCGGCCCCCGTCGCGGTCGCGCCCGCGTTCCTCGGCGTGCCCGGCGACCTCCGAACGTGGGGCCTGACCGTCCAGCTCTACTCCACCCGGTCCCGCGGCTCCTGGGGCATCGGCGACCTCGGCGACCTGCGCACCCTCGCGCGCTGGAGCGGCGACCACGGTGCGGGGTTCCTGCTCGTCAACCCGCTGCACGCGTCCGCGCCCGTACCCCCGCGCGAGCCGTCGCCGTACTTCCCGGCGACCCGGCGGTTTCCCGACCCGCTGTACCTGCGGATCGAGGACGTGCCGGAGTACGCGGCGCTGCCAGCGGACCGGCGTGAGACCGTCGACGCGCTCGGCGAGCCGGCCAGCAGGACCAACGCCGACCCGGGCGGCATCGACCGTGACCTCGCCTGGCGGCAGAAGCGCGCGGCGCTGGAGGTGCTGTACGAGGCGGGCCTCGACGGGGAACGCCGCGTCGCGTACGAGGCGTTCCGCGACCGCGAGGGCGCGGCACTGGACGACTTCGCCACCTGGTGTGCGCTTTGCGAGGAGTACGGGCCGCGCTGGCGCGACTGGCCCGACGCGGTGCGCGACGCCCGGTCGCGGGCGGTCGATGAGGAACGTGACCGTCTCGCCGGTCGCGTGGAGTTCCACCGCTGGCTGCAGTGGCTGACCGACGAGCAGCTCGCCGCCACGCAGCACGCCGCGACGGACGCGGGCATGCCGCTCGGCGTGCTGCACGACCTCGCCGTCGGCGTCAGCCCCGATGGCGCGGACGCGTGGTCGGCGGGCGACGTGCTCGCGGCGGGCGTGACCGTTGGCGCCCCGCCGGACGGGTTCAACCAGCAGGGCCAGGACTGGCGGCAGCCGCCGTGGCATCCGGTACGGCTCGCGGAGGCCGGCTACGCGCCTTACCGCGACATGGTGCGCGCCGTGCTCAGGCACGCAGGCGGCGTACGGATCGACCACGTGATCGGGCTGTTCCGGCTCTGGTGGATCCCGGACGGCCGCTCGCCCGCGGACGGCACTTACGTGCGGTACGACGCCGACGCGATGCTGGGCATCCTCGCGCTGGAGGCATACCGGGCGGGTGCGGTGGTCGTCGGGGAGGACCTCGGCACCGTCGAGGAGTCCGCGCGGGACGCATTGGCCGACCGCGGTGTGCTCGGCACCTCGGTGTTGTGGTTCGAGCGCGACGACGCGGGTCGCGTGCTTCCGCGAGACAGCTGGCGCGAGCTCGCCCTGGCGACCGTCACCACCCACGACCTGCCGACCGCCGCCGGGTATCTCGCCGGCGAGCACGTCGACCTGCGGCACCGGCTCGGGTTGCTCACCCGGCCGGTCGAGGTGGAGCGCGCCGCCCACGACGCGGACCGCACGCGGCTGCTCGAGGCGCTGCGGGCGGCCGGACTGCTCGGCGACAACCCGTCGGAGGAGCAGGTAATCGAGGCGCTGCACGCGTACGTCGCCACGACGCCCGCGCGGCTCGTCGGCGTCGCGCTCCCCGACACGGTGGGCGACCGCCGTACGCAGAACCAACCCGGCACCGTCGACGCGTACCCCAACTGGCGGGTGCCGCTCACCGACGCGAACGGTGAGCCGGTGTTGCTCGAGGACCTGCAGCATTCCACCCGCGCCCACCGCCTGCTCTACGTTGTCAGTGCCTCGTTGACCCATAGCTCCACCAGATACTGACAACGCGTGCACTACGCCGACCACACGACGTAAGCTGCCGATCACGACTCTCTCGACAGATGGGGGCGTTCGATGAGCGGCGTGGGAATCGACCTTGGGACCGCGAACACGCTTGTCTGCCACACACGGCGCGGCATCGTCGTACAGGAGCCGTCGGTCATGGTGATGCGCCACAACGGCACCAGGCACCGCAAGCCGCTCGCGGTGGGTCAGGACGCGCTCGACGTACTCGACCGGGTCGCGCCCGGCCTCACCGTCGTGCGCCCGCTGTACGGCGGCGTCATCACCGACCTGGACGTCTCCAGGCGGTTCATCCGAACGATCCTCCGCCGCGGTAACGCGCACGCCTGGATGCCGGCGCGGACGCACGCCGCGATCGGCGTCCCGGTCGGTGCGACGGCGCTGGAGCGCCGCGCGCTGATGGAAGCGGCCGAGGCGGCCCACGTCGCGCGGCCGATGCTGGTAGCCGAACCGTTGGCCGGCGCGGTCGGTTGCGGCATCGACCCGAGCGAGGCGCGGACGCACATGGTGGTCGATATCGGCGGCGGCACGTCGGAGGTGACGGCCTTCTGCTTCGGCGAGGTGGTCGCGCACCGCTCGTTGCGCACCGCGGGCAACGACATGACGCTCGCCGTGCACCGGTATCTGTTCGAGACGTACGGCATCGACGCGGCCGAGACGGAGGCCGAGAAGCTCAAGATCAACGCCTCGACGGGCGAGTCCCCGCTGGTCGCGCGCGGGCGGGAGGCGGTGACCGGACGCCCGCGGCTGGTCAGCCTGACCATCGAGGAGGTACGCGACGCGGTCAAGCCGGTGACGGACGTCATCGTGGACACGCTCGCCGCGTGCCTGCGCGACCTGCCCGCCCGGTGCGTCACCGACGTGCTGGACGAGGGGATCGTCGCGTTCGGCGGCGGGTCGTTGCTCACCGGGTTCGACGGCCAGCTCGCCGACGCGCTCGGCATGCCGGTCCACCTGGCCGACCGGCCGATGACCTGCGTGGCCGAGGGCGCCGCCCGGTGCGCGAACGACGGGGCGATGGCCCGCGCCTGCTCCGCCGCCTGAGCCCCGCACCAAGATCTGTTTCTTCCGGCCGCAACGAGCAGGTTTCTACGCGCTGCGGCCATACGGAACGGATCTTGCCCCGCCGTCAGCCGGGGCGCCCCGCGGCGGGTGACGCCAGGATCGAGTGCTTGTGCGCGTAGAAGTAGTGCAGCGAGTCGTCCACGAGCGGGCCTGCCGTCTGCGCGCCCTCGCCGGCACGGCGTACGTATGCGGTCATCACGACGTCCGGCTTGTGAATCGGTGCCGCCGCGGTGAACCAGGAGTCGGTGCCCCCGGCGGCCGGGTTCTGTGCCGAGCCGGTCTTCGCGCCGGCGCGGACGGGCAGGTCGCCGAGGAGTGTCGCGGTGCCCGAGGTGACGGCGCTGCGCATACCCGCGCGGACCGTGTGCAGCCGCTTGGCGAACGGCAGCCGCCGTGGCGACGGCCGATGCAGCGCGCTTGCTCCGCGGTCGGTGACGGTGGCCATCCCGAGCCGTGGTGTCGGTAGCCGGCCGGTCGCGACACCCGCGGTCCATCTGGCGTTCTGCAACGGGGTGACGGTGAGGTAGCCCTGGCCGATACCGAGGAGCACCGTCGAGCCGCCGTACCACTGTCCGCCCGCCTGGCGGACGGACTTGGGCGTGCCGAGGTACCCGGCCGACTCCGCGGGCAGGTCGATCCCGGTCTGGCGCCCGACCCCGAGCTGATGCGCGACGCGGGTGATCCGGTGCTGCCCGAGCGCGACCGCGAGCTTGTAGAAGTACACGTCGTTGGAGTGCGCGATCGCCTGCGTCAGGTTCATCGGCCCGAGCGTCGTCCAGTTGTGGAAGGTGTGACCGCCGTAGGTGAACGCTCCGCCCGTCGGTATCACTTCCTCGGGCGGGATGGCGTGGTACTTCACGTCCGCGCTCGCGATGACGAGCTTGAAGGTCGAGCCCGGCGCCGCGGCCACCTGTGTCACATGCTCCAGCGTCGGGTTGTTCTCTCTGTGCATGAGGCGGTTGAATGCCTTCGACCGTATCGGTGGCCCGTACACCGCGGGGTCGTAGCTCGGCTTGCTCGCCATCGCGAGTATCTGACCGGTGTGCGGGTCCATCGCGACAGCGCCGCCCTGGGTGCCGGTGCGGCCGTACTTGCCGTGGATCGCGCCTGCCAGGTTCCTGGTGACCTTGCGCTGCAACCCGAGGTCGAGGGACGTGCGCAGGTCCGCGCCCGGCACCGGGGCGCGGTGCGAGGCGAGCATGACCGGGTCGCCCTCCGGCTTGACGTAGACGCACCGCTTCCCCGGCATCCCGCGCAGTACGGCGTCGTAGCGCGCCTCGAGACCGCTCCTGCCGACGAACTCCTGGGGGCTGATCTCGGGGTGCTGCTTGACCTCGTCCGGCGTGGCGATCCCCACGAAGCCGAGGATCGGTGCGAGCGAGGCGTTGTGCGGGTACCACCGCTTGGGGTCCTGGGTGAGCCAGACGCCCGGGATGTTCGCCGCGGCGATCTCCCTACCGACCTTGTCGCGTACCGATCCGACCTGCATGGTCAGCTCGTCGGTGTGCGCGAGTTCGTGTCGTAGCGCCTTGCTCGACCGGCCGGTGAGCCGTGCCAGGCGGGTCACGGAGTCTCGTTCGCGTAACACCATCGCGGGAAAGGTCTGGACGTCGGCCCGGTGGGCGTCGGCCGCGAGCGGTCTGCCGTGCCGGTCGGTGATTTCGCCCCGCGGCGCGGGTACGCTGACGCAGCGGGTCATCTGGTCGGCGCCCCTCAGGCGCAACGCGTGCCCGCGCTCTTCCTGCAGTGTCCAGCCGTAGCCCGCGAAGCCCACGAGTACGCAGGTCAGGCCGAAGGCGGTGATGCGGGCGAACCGCGGTCGCGTGGTGCGCGAGCGCGGCGCCGCCCACAGCCGGTGCCGAACGCTGTCCCTGCGGATGCCGAGCACGAACCCGATCCCGGCGATGTGCACGACGGAGGCCGTACCGCCGTAGCTGAGCAGGGGGAACGGCACGCCTGCCAGCGGCAGCAACCCGAGGTTGCCGCCGAGGGTGAGCATGACCTCGACGCCGAGCAGGACGGCCAGGCCCGCGCCGACCAGCGTTCCGCGCGGCGTCGAGGCGGCGCGGCTCGCCAGCGCGAGGCGCCAGACGAGGACCATCGCGGCGAGGATCGCGACGGCGCCGGCGACCAGGCCCCATTGCTGCACCAGGCTGGTGAGGGCGAGGTCGGTCTCCCGCGCGGGCAGGTACGTGGAGAGCACCCGGTGCATGGCGTCGTTCGGCTGGCCGTACATCCCCCCGGACGCCAGCGCGATGTGCGACTGGAGGATCGTCCACCCGGGCCCAGCGGCGGACGACCCGAAGATGAAGGTCTGTAACCGGTCGAGCTGGTACGGGCGCAGCAGCGGCACGGCGAGTGGTATGACGAGGAGGGTGCCGCCGAAGAGCGGGACCAGGAACCGCGGCGGCAACCGCCCGATGACGAGCAGCGAGGCCGTCACGGCTGTCAGGATGACCGTGGTCGACAGGTCGGGCTGCACGACGACCAGGCCGAGCGGGATCACCGCGAGCCCGAGGGCGTAGGTGAACCGGCGCCAGGCCGGGCGCTTCGAGCCCAGGACGTCGGCGAGCGCGAACACCAGGCCGAGTTTCACCAGCTCCGCCGGCTGGAAGGTGATCGAGCCGACCGACAGCCATCGCTGCGCGCCGTTCTCCTCCAGCCCGATTACCGGTACCGCGAGCAGCATCGCCAGCGAGACGAGGTAGCAGGCCCAGCCGAGCCGGATGAGCCAGCGCGCGCCGAGCCAGCGGAGCACGAGCAGTACCACGAACGCCGCGGCCGCGAGTATCCCCTGGTGGGCGGCGAGCGACACGCCGCCGACCGCGTACATGTTCAGCAGGCCGAGGACGATGAGGGTCAGCACGGCGAGGCCGGCGAGCTGGTCTCCTGCCGCCCCGCGGATGTCCCGCTTCCTGCGCGCGAGGTGGATGCCCGGGATCGCGGACCGCTCGAAGCTCAGCATCGCGAGCCCCTAGCGGCAGGTCGCGTTCTTCGCGGGCACGGGAAGCGGCGTGCTCGACACCCGTTCGGGCTTCTTGGTGACGGCGAAGACGTCGAGTGCCTGTCGGTGCGGTAGCCGTACGGTGCGTGTGGTCACCACTCGACCCGAACCCGCCGGTACGCGCATGGTGCCCTTGCCCGGCCGCGTGCTGGTGCCGTCGCAGCGGTCGACCACCTGCAGCGACCAGCGCACGGTCACCGGCTTGTTCGCGTGCCGGAGGTGCACCGACAGGGTGACGGGACAGCGCGAGCCCGGTCTGCAGGCGTGCTCGGCGCGCAGCTGCACCCCTCGTACGACACCCTTCGCGTGCGGCACCTTCGGCGAGATGGCGTCGGGGGACAGGGGCGGAGTCCCTTCGGCGGGGACGTGCCCGCTCGCGTGCGGGGTCTGCGAGCGGTCGAGCAGCAGGTGCAGGTTCTCCGTCACCTGGTCGCGAAGCGTCGTCGCGCCGATGCCGACGACGATCGCGAGCACGACGAGGGCCGCCAGCGGCGGCCAGGTCCGCCGCCAGACCCGCAGCCGCAGGCTCGGTCGGTCCTCGCGCCGGTACGGCGCTGGTACGCGTTGGCGTGTTGGAACCTGCTGGGGCGGAGTGCGCCATTCGGGCGAGGCGCCGGTCCAGGCCGTGACGAGCGCCCCGATCGCCGCCCGGACGTTCGTCCCGTCGGTCGCGACCGCGTGGGATACCGCGTCCGCGTCGCCCTCGGCGAGCGATTCTCTGAGGAACGCGTCCGGCGTCGAGCCGTTCCGCGGGGAGCAGAGCCCACCGTGCAGCTCGGCAAGGAGCACTGCCACTGGGTCGTCAGCCTCGTCCGGTGGCCCGGCGAGTGCGCCGGCTGCCCAGTCGGTGAGTACGGCGTTGCCCTCTGAGGTGACCCGTACCGTCTCGGCCGTGACCCAGCAGGTCCCGTGGCCGCCGCCGTGCAGCTTGCGTACGCCGTCGCGGATGTCGGAGGCGAGCAACGCCGCCTGCCGCGGGGTCAGGCGGGCGAAGCTCAGCAACCGGCGGAGCGGGGTGCCGGGCGGCAGCGGCGAGACCAGCCAGACGCCGTCGTCGCGGTGCACCGCATGCAGGACCGGCCACAACCGGGGGTGGCGGCTCGCGAGGATCGCCGCGAGTTGTTGCGTGGGGATGTCGCTATTGACGCGTCTCGCCACGGCGTCACGGCCGTCGACCTGACAGGCGTGCATGCCGGTCGATAACGCCCGGCCCAGCGTCAGGCGCGGTTGTACCGCAGCCGGCGCGCTTCCCGGACCCGTTGCCCCCCTGGCGGACGTATCTGCCTGCGTACCCCGCATCGCGCCCTCCCCGGAAGGGCAAACAAGATCGTTCCTCGATGTTACCCGTGAGTCGCCTCGTTAATCTCCCTTCTTGGCTGATCCGTTACGATGACCGGCCGTGGAGCTGCTGCATTCCGGCAAGGTGCGCGATGTGTACACCGACGGCGACGACATCGTCCTCGTCGCCTCCGACCGTGTGTCGGTGTACGACGCCATCCTGCCGACGCCCATCCCCGACAAGGGCAGGATCCTCACCCAGCTGTCGCTGTGGTGGTTCGAGCAGCTCGCCGACGTCGTGGCCAACCACGTCATCTCGGCCGAGGACGTCCCCGCCGACGTCGCGGGACGCGCGATCCGCTGCCGTCGCCTGGCGATGTTGCCGGTGGAGTGCATCGCACGCGGGTACCTCGCCGGCCTCGGGCTCCGGTCGTACGAGGACGTCGGCGAGATCTCCGGCGTGCCGTTGCCACCCGGGCTGGTCGAGGGGTCGCGCCTGCCGGACCCGGTCTTCACGCCGACCACGAAGGCGAGCGAGGGACACGACGAGTTCATCACCGCGGACGACGTCGCCCGCGAGCACGGCCGCGAGCTGACCGACCGGCTCCGTGACCTCACGCTGGAGGTCTACCGTCGCGGGGCGCGCCTGGCCGCCGATCGCGGTGTCATCGTCGCCGACACCAAGCTCGAGTTCGGCCGTACAGCTGACGGCAGCTTGCTGCTCGCCGACGAGCTGCTCACCCCCGACTCCTCGCGGTTCTGGCCGGCCGAGCAGTGGGAGCCCGGACGTACGCAGCACGCGATGGACAAGCAGTTCCTGCGCGACTGGGCCGCGAGCACCGACTGGGACAAGAGACCCCCTGCGCCCGAGGTGCCCGCCGCCGTCGTCGAGGCGACGCGGCAGCGGTACGTGGAGGCGTACGAGCGCATCACCGGGGAACGCTGGCGCTGACTCCGTAAGCGGCCGACGACTGTCGGGCGGCGAGCCGTGCCTCCGGTAACGCTTCGTGCTGGGCCTTGTGCGCCAGGCGTTGCGGGCGGAGAATTCCGCTGCCCACGCAGGGGCACATCCAAAACATGGAGGCTGCGATGCGCGCCACCTCTCGCCTCCGGGCCGCTGCGACGGCAGCAGCGACGCTGATCGCTCTCGTACTGGCCGGCACCGCAGGCGCGGCGCCTGAGCATCGCAAACACCTGCCCGGCAGCGTTCCACCGTGGGCGAAGGCGTCGGCCTTCAAGCACCAGTCCAAGAGCAGGGCCCGGGTGGAGTTCAGGGTCTACCTCGGCTGGCGGCACGAGCGCGCCCTGCACAAGCTCACGCAAGCGGTCTCGACGCCCGGCTCGGGCCAGTACGGTTCGTTCCTGAGCCCCAAGGAGTTCCGCAGTAAGTTCGCTCCCAGCGCGAAGGATGGGGCCACCGTACGCACGTGGCTGCACCACCAAGGCTTCACCGTGGGGAAGACCCCGGCGAACCGGCTCTACCTGCCGGCGGCCGGCACCATCGGAGAGGCCGCGGACGCGTTCGGCACGAGCTTCGGCGAGTACGCGGTGCAACACAAGACGTTGCGCGCGCCCCGGCAGGCGTTGACCCTGCCGTCATCGCTGCCGGTCGACGCCGTCGTCGGGCTTGACCAGAGCGCGTTGCTCGTGCAGCCATTGGCCGGCAAGCACAGGGCTGCCTCCGCGAAGGGCAAGCATGGCGCGCACGGCCAGGCTCCACCGCCCGCGGGATTCCGCGTCGGCAAGCCGTGCTCGAAGTACTGGGCGGAGAAGACGACGGCCGAGTACGCCACCACGCACGACGGCACGCCCATCCCGGGCGCCTATGGCCGGGACACCCTGCCGTACGCGCCCTGCGGATACAACCCCGCCCAGGTACAGGGCGCTTACGGCGTGTCCGACGCGATCGCGTCCGGCAACGACGGGTCAGGGGTGACCGTCGCGGTGATCGACGCGTTCGCCTCGCCGACCATCGTCCAGGACGTGCGGCAGTACTCCCGTGACCAGGGCCTGTGCGTACCCGGCTCGTCGGGATGCGGCACGCTGAGCCAGCGGGTGCCGCCCGGCATCTACAACAAGCCGCCGAACCCGCAGATGAACCCGGCGGGCTGGTACGGCGAGGAGACGCTCGACGTCGAGGCCGTTCACTCGATGGCCCCCGGCGCGGACATCCTCTACGTGGGTGCGCCGAACAACCGCAACGACCTCGACGCCGCGCTGAACAAGGTCGTCGACAAGCATCTCGCCGATATCGTCACGAACTCCTACGGGTTCGCCGGCGAGGCGCTCCCGCCCGGCTACATCAAGCCGTACAACGACATCTTCCTGCAGGCGATCGCCGAGGGCATCGGCGTGTACTTCTCCTCCGGCGACTCCGGCGACGAAACCGGGGGGTCGGGGAGCTACGCGCAGGCCACACCCGACTGGCCGGCGTCCAGCCCGTACGTGACCGCGGTCGGCGGCACCAGCCTCGCGGTGGGCAAGGCGGACAATCGCCTGTTCGAGACCGGCTGGGAGACCGGCACCAGCACCCTCACCGACGGTGCGTGGACGCCCGAGCCTCCTGGCGACTACCTGTACGGCGGAGGCGGCGGCGTGAGCCGGTTGTTCGCCCAGCCCGCGTACCAGGAAGGCGTGGTGCCCGACAGCATGGCGACCGCGCAGGGCCACCGCTCCGGCCCGATGCGGGTAGTGCCGGACATCTCCGCGCTCGGTGACCCCAACACAGGTTTCCTGGTGGGGGAGACGCAGACGTTCCCCGACGGGACGTACTTCGACTACTACCGGATCGGCGGCACCAGCCTCTCCTCGCCGTTGATGGCGGGCATGATGGCGCTCGTACAACAGCGAGCCGGCCACCCGCTCGGCTTCATGAACCCGACCATCTACGCCAACGCGGGGAGCAGCGCGTTCGACGACATCACGGGGAGCGACGGCGAGGCCGTGGTACGGGTCGACTACGTCAACGGCGTGAACGGCGACGACGGCTACACCTACAAGCTGCGCACGCTGTCGTACGACGAGCCGCTGACCATCCACGCCGCCCCCGGGTACGACGACGTGACCGGCGTCGGCTCGCCGGGGTCGAGCTTCTTGACCTCGCTGAGCCACTGATCGGCAGGAAGCAACGGCGGCCGCGGGAACGGCAATGCCGTCCCCGCGGACCGGTGTCAGGGCGTACCGTGCCGCGCGAGGATCTCGCGGTGCAGGTCGAGTAGCGCTGGTATCTCGTCTCGCTCGGCGCGGGCCATGCCGCACTCGGTGCAGATGCCCCAGTCGAGGATCTCCCCGCGTCCGGCTGTGAGGTACTCCTCGACGAGCCGTACCTGCTCGTCGGTCGTGCCGGCTTCCTGCTCGGCGGGGTGGTAGGGGACCAGCGCGAAGTTGAGCTGTGTGGTGGGCGGCACGCGCAGCTCGCGCAGCGGCGCGAAGTACGTCGGGTCGCGCTGGTACTGCGGGACGGTGAACGCGAACCAGTCGACCGGTCGCCCGGCCTCGGCGGCGACCCGGTTGACGACGTTGACCTGCAGCTCGAGTGACTCGGGCTCCTTGAAGTGCCGGTGCATGTAGTCGCCGTAGCACAGGTGCATGCCGACGGGGACGTCGTGCGGTACGCGGTCGGCGCACCGGGCCAGGCGCTGGACGACGGCGTCGAGCTCCTGTGTCGTGCTCCACCTGCCCTCCAGGATGCCGAACTCCACCGCGACGTCCCACTGGACGGCGATCTCGTCGTGCGGCAGCGCCGCGAGCAGGCGGTCGAGGTCGGCGAAGAGCGCCCGCTCGTACGGGCCCTCCAGCCGGTCCTGGTCCTCCGGCACGATCCACGTGCCGATGGATGCCAGGGGCGTCGGGTACTCGACCTGGAACCGGACATCGGACGGGACCACGCCGTCCACCTGCAGCCGCCGGAACGTCTGGAACGACTCCTGGTACGCGGTCGCGTACCCGAGGTCTGGCCATGCGATTTCGTCCGGGCTCGTCCCCTCGGCGATCCGCACCAGGGGCATCTCCTTGTAGCCCTCCTCGCTGAGGTCCGCGGGCGCTGCCTGCTCCAGCCCAGGGGTCTCGGAGAACTTCTGCTGCTGGAAGAAGACCCACTGCTGGCGGTCGCCGGTCTCGCCGTCGGGTACGCGGCGTACCCCCGCGGGCACGCGCCTGGCGATCTCGCGCATCACGGTCTCGGCGTCGGCGAGGTTGACCCCGCCGTTGAAGTGGATACTCGTCAGTGGCACGGGATGCCTCCCTGCTGGAGCTCAACCCCCGATACTGACGGACGGTACTCGTTCCGTGCCGACCGTGACAGCCCTCACATTGATCGCGTGCAACGTGCGGTACGCCGAGGCATCGCCTGGCCTACTCGCCGATAGGACCACGCAGCGGAGCGCCGACGGCATACAGATGCTTGATCACCTGGGCGTAGGAGTCCGCCAGGCTGGTCTCCGCGTACGAGACGCCGCGCTCGGCACAGAACCTTCGGACCACGAGCCGGGCATGCCGCAGGTTGGGGCGCGGCATGCTGGAGAAAAGGTGGTGCTCGATCTGGTAGTTGAGCCCGCCGAGGAGCAGGTCGGTGAAGCGGTTGCCCCGCACGTTGCGCGAGGTGAGCACTTGGCGGCGCAGGTAGTCGACGTCGTCGTCAGGGCCGAACACCGGCATGCCCTTGTGGTTCGGCGCGAACGACAGCCCCATGTACAGCCCGAACAAACCCTGGTGGACCGCGATGAACGCGACGGCCAGCCCGGGTGAGAGTACGAGGAAGAGCGCGGCCAGGTACGCGCCCAGGTGAGCGGCGAGTACGCCAGCCTCGAGCCAGCGGCGACGGTGCGGCTTGGTACGCCCGACGAGAGCACGGATGCTGGCGACGTGCAGGTGCATCCCCTCCAGCAGCAGCATGGGGAAGAACAGGTATGCCTGTGCGCGGCCGAGCAATCGACCGAGTCCCCGCCGGGCGTCCGCCTGCCCTGGGGTGTAGGCGAGGGCGTTACCCCCGATATCGGGGTCCTTCTCCTCGTGGTTCGGATTGGCATGGTGCCGGTTGTGCTTGTCCACCCACCATCCGTAGCTGAGTCCGACCGCAAGGTTCCCGTGCAGCAGGCCGAGGACATAGCTCGCCCGCCGCGTGCGGAAGATCTGTTTGTGGCCGGCGTCGTGGCCGATGAACGCGATTTGGGTGAACATCACCGCGATGTAGGCCGCGACGAGCAGCTGCCACCAGCTGTTGCCGAGGACGAAGAAGACCGCCCACCCGGCGGTGAACAGCAGCCCGTTGATCGCGATCTTGGCCGTGTAGTACCCCGGCCTACGGCCCATCAGGCCGGCGTCCTTGACCTGCCGCGACAGTGCCGCATAGTCGCTGGGTACGTGTACGGGCCCTCCGGTACGCACCGGTGGTAACGCTGTGCTCATCGCTCCTACCCCTCTGGCTTGGATCAACCGCCGGGGTCTGGAGCCTCACCCGGATACCCGCGCTCGATGCGCCAGCGCTGTCCACGTCCGGCGCTTTGGGCCTAAGTCTGCCCGTCGCGGGGGACACCGGCAAGTGTCGGTACGCACGCCTGGCTTGCGTCGACCGGGGTCTGTAGGTAAGGCTTACCTAAGCTCACGACCAGGAAGGGCCGATGCTCGTGTCTCTCGACGTGGCGGACACACCCGCAACGGCGCGGAGCGCGGACCGCGCCGTGCTGGCCGGGACGGACCTCACGCTCCGGTACGGCCGCGAGCCCGTCGTACGCGAGGCCGACCTCGCCCTGCTGCCCGGCACTGTGACGGCTCTGGTCGGCCCGAACGGGTCCGGCAAGTCGACGCTGCTGCGCGCGCTCGCGCGGCTGCACAAGGCGGACGGCGGCCAGGTGCTCCTGGACGGCGACCCGGCAGCGCCGCTCTCCGTCAAGGAGTTCGCACGTCGGGTGACGCTGCTCGCCCAAGCCCGTCCGGTGCCCTCCGGCGTTTCGGTACGCGACGTCGTCGGGTACGGCCGGCACCCGTACCGGCGCCGGTTCGGCACCGACGACCCGGAGGGGCCGAGCGCAGTCGCGTGGGCGCTGGCCGTGACCGGCGTCGAGGCGATGGCCGACCGTGGCGTGGACGAGCTGTCCGGCGGCGAGCGGCAGCGGGCCTGGCTCGCGACCGCGCTCGCGCAGCGCACCGACGCGCTGCTGCTCGACGAGCCGACGACGTACCTCGACCTGCGCTACCAGGTGGAGGTCCTCGATCTCGTCCGCGACCTCGCCATCGAGTACGGCGTCGCGGTCGGCGTCGTACTGCACGACCTGAACCAGGCGGCGGCCATCGCCGACGAGGTCGTGCTGCTCAGTGAGGGTTGTGTCGTGGCCCGTGGCGTGCCGTCGTCGGTGCTCACGGCCGACCTGCTCGGGAGGGTGTACGGCATCGAGGTCGACGTGCGCCGCGACGCCGCCACCCAGCTCCTGTCCTGCCAACCCGTCGGTCGGCACAGTGCGCGCCGGCCTGAGACCTGCGAGCAGTAAGGACAACCCTGTGCGTTTCGGAAGAATTCTGGCGGCCGTTGCTGCCCTCGCGCTGGTCGTCTCGGCGTGCGGTACGACCGCGCACCGCGACGCCGGCAGCGGCGGTCCGCAGATCACGGTGACCGACAAGCTCGGCAAGCACACGCTGGACGGGTCGGCCACGCGCGTGGTCGCGCTCGAGTGGGACCTCGTCGAGTACCTGCTCGACGTCGGCGTCACCCCGGTGGGCGTGGCCGACGTCGAGGGCTACAACACGTGGGTGTCGGCGCAGCCCGTACCGACGTCGGTGAAGGACGTCGGGCTGCGGCAGGAGGCGAGCGTCGAATCGATCGCCGGCCTCGATCCCGACCTGATCCTCACCGAGACCAACTGCGGGAAGATCGACCAGTTCAAGAAGATCGCCGACACGCTGTGCTACCCGGGCACCGACCCGGACGGCAACTTCGCCTACATGCGGGACGCATTCACCCAGGTCGCCAAGGCCGTGGGCAAGGAGAAGCGCGCAGAGCAGGTGCTCGACGACCTGGACGTCACGATCGCGCAGGGCAAGGAGAAGCTCGCCGCCGCTGGCATGGGCGGCCAGAAGTTCGCCGGCGCGCACGGGTGGACCGGGAAGGGTGCGCCCGTCATCCGGCTGTGGGGCAGGAACTCCCTCGCATCCGACGTGGCCGAGCGGGTGGGCCTGCGCAACGCGTGGAAGGGCAAGACCGACGAGTGGGGGCTCACCACCACCGACGTGGAGGGCCTGACCAAGCTCGGCGACGTGGAGTTCCTCTACGTGGCGCCAGAGGACAACGTGTTCGAGACGACGCTGCCGGACAACCGGATCTGGCGGAACCTCCCGTTCGTCAAGCACCACAACGTGCACAAGCTCGACGGCGGTACCTGGCTCTTCGGCGGCCCCGCGTCCACCAGCCAGTTCGTCGACGAACTGGTCCACGTGCTCACTTCCAAATGACCGGCAGACCTCTACGTTGTCGATCACGGTAAGTACCCGGACACGTACTTCTCACGGTGAGCAGAGGGCGTACGGGCGCGTCAGTGTACTTACCGTGATCGACTTCGCCGGGCACTATCTGGTCGACCCGTGAGCGAGGCCTTGCGTACGGAGCCGCGCACCGCGGCGCGTCCGGCCGGTGGACGGGGGAGAGCGGCGCTCGTCCTCGCCATCGGGATCGTCCTCGTCCTCGTCCTGGGGGCGGTGCACCTCACCCAGGGAACCTCCGGCATCGGCGCGCGTGACCTGGTCACCCTGCTCACAGGCAGCGGCGAGCCCGAGACGTACAACGTGTTCGTCGCCTCCCGCCTGCCGCGCTTGTTCGCCGGACTTGTCGTCGGGGTCGCGCTCGGCGTCGCCGGTGCGCTGCTGCAGTCGGTGTCCCGCAACGCGCTCGCCTCGCCCGACACCCTCGGCGTAAACGCGGGCGCGTACGTCGCCGTCGTCGCCGCCGCGGTGTTCGGCGCGTCGCTGCCCGCACTGCCGTCAGCCCTGGTCGCCTTCGCCGGCGGGCTCGCCGCCGCGGCGCTCGCCCTCGCGCTCTCGTCCGGCGCGGCCGCGAGCCCGACCCGGCTCGTGCTCGCCGGCTCGGTGATGACGCTCGCGCTGTCCGCGGCGACGTACGTGCTGCTGCTCGTCGACCAGGAGCGGACGATCGGCCTGTACGCCTGGGGCGACGGGTCGCTGGTCCAGAGCGGCCTCGACCTGGTGACCCACACGGCGCCGATCGTCTGTGTCGGCGTGGTCGCCGCCGCGCTGCTGACCAGGCCGCTCGACGTGCTGGCGTTGGGCGACGACACCGCGCACGTGCTCGGTGTGCGCGTGCGCGGTACCCGCCTGGTCGCCGTGCTGGCCGCGGTGCTGCTGTCGGCGGCCGCGGTGACGGCCGCGGGGCCGATCGGCTTCGTCGGCCTGCTCGCTCCGGCGATCGTGCGGCTGGTCGGCGTGACCCGGCATGCGCGCATCCTGCCCGCCGCGGCGGTCGCCGGCTGCGTGGTCGTGCTCGGCGCGGACGTGCTCACCCGCGCCGTGCTCGGCGCCGGTGCCGGCGTACGGGTGCC
Organism: Streptosporangiales bacterium; assembly: GCA_050698355.1. GTDB lineage: Bacteria > Actinomycetota > Actinomycetes > Streptosporangiales > WHST01 > JBOHBN01. The sequence goes on from JBOHBN010000351.1 coordinate 21,870, forward strand.
CACCGGCGTGGTCACGTCGCTGTTCGGCGCACCGATGCTCGTCTGGCTGGCCCGCCGCTACCGCGAATCCGGCCCGACGCGGACGCCGCCGGGCGTTGGGCACCCGGTGGGCCGGTCCACCCGTGCGTACGTCCTCGTCGCCGGTGTCGCCGCGGCCGTCCTGGTCGTCGTCGCCGTCGCCAGCCTGCTCGCCGGCGACCGGCTGCTGTTGCTCGGCGACGTCGCCAACTGGTTGCGCGGAACGGCGGGTGGCGGCGTCAGCTTCATCCTCGACCAGCGGATGCCCCGTATCGTGCTCGGCCTGCTCGCCGGCGCCGGGCTCGGCCTCGCCGGGAGCGCCGTCCAGGCCGTGGCCCGCAACCCGCTCGCCGAGCCGGGGATCCTCGGCGTCAGCGGCGGCGCCGGGGTGGGAGCCGTGGTCCTCATCGTCCTGGTGCCCGGGCTGGCGACGATGGTGCCGCTCGCCGCCGCGGTCGGAGGGTTCGCGGCGTTCGCCTGCGTGTACGGGCTTGCGTGGCGTGGCGGGCTGAGCCCCGACCGCCTGCTGCTCGTGGGCATCGGCATGGCGGCGCTGACCGCTGCGCTCACGACCGCGATCGTGGTGCAGGACGAGTACGACATCGCCAGGGCGCTGACCTGGCTGTCCGGGAGCACGTACGGGCGGTCGCTCTCGGACGCCGTACCCCTCGCCGTGGTGCTCGCAGCGGCGGTGCCACTCGCGGTTGCGGGCCACCCGTACCTCGACCTGCTCGCGCTCGACGACGACACTCCACGCGTGCTGGGCGTACGGCTGGAACGGGTACGGCTCGCCATCCTCGGCGTGGCCGTGCTGCTCGCCGCCGCGGTCGTCTCCGCGGTCGGCGTGATCGGGTTCGTCGGCCTGGTGGCGCCGCACGCCGCGCGCGCCCTGGTCGGCGGGCGGCACCGGCGGGTGCTGCTCGTCGCTCCGGTGCTCGGCGCCACGCTGGTGTGCACCGCGGACACGGTCGGCCGTACGGTCATCGCGCCCGCACAGCTGCCGGCCGGCCTGTTGACCGCACTGCTCGGCGCGCCGTACTTCCTGTGGCTGCTGTGGCGCACCCGCCGCGCCGCTGCGGCGTGAGTCCGCCGACTAGATTGCCACCATGAGGTTTGGACGCGCGCACGCAACCGACGTGGCGAAGACGGTCGTCAAGAGATCCCTGGTCGGCCTCGTGCTCACCCAGGTCGCAGTGGCGGCGACCCTGGTCGGGATCGACGCGTGGCGCAAGCGCTTCCGGCCCAAGCGCGTGCGGTTCCCCCGGACCGAACCGGCGAGCTTCCCGGTGGCCGGCTCGACCGTGACTGCGTTCACCTACGGTGAGGACCTGTACGCGGACATGCTCCAGACGATCCGCGGCGCGCGCAAGCGGATCATGTTCGAGACCTTCATCTGGAAGGGCGACAGCGTCGGGCAGGAGTTCAAGCAGGCGCTCATCGACGCTGCCGAGCGGGGCGTGGAGGTCTATGCCGTCTACGACGGGTTCGCGAACCTCGTGGTGCCCCCCTCGTTCAAGCGGTTCCCGTCGTCGATGCACGTGCTCAGGTACCCGGTCTTCAACCTCGGGCTGCCACCGAGCATCCGCCGTTCCGGGCGCGACCACCGCAAGATCGTCGCCGTCGACGGGGAGGTCGCGTACGTCGGCGGCTACAACATCGGCAGCCTGTACGCGACGAAGTGGCGCGACACGCACGTCAAGATCGAGGGCCCGTCGGCGTGGGACCTGGAGAACGCGTTCATCGACTTCTGGAACATGCAGCGCCGCAAGGACAACCCCATCCTGCGCGATTTGGGCGCCCCCGAGTGGGAGCCGGAGATACGCGCGTACCGGAACGTGCCGCGGCAGCTGGTGTTCCCTATCCGGGGCATGTACCTGGAGGCGATCGACCGCGCGAAGCACCACATATACATCACGCAGGCGTACTTCATCCCCGACCGGGAGATCCTGGCCGCCCTGCTGGCGGCCGTACGGCGCGGCGTCGACGTTCGCATCCTGCTGCCAGAGGTCTCCAACCACGTGGTCGCCGACTGGCTCGCGCGCGGCTTCTACAGCACCCTGCTCGCCGGCGGGGCGAAGCTCTGCCTGTACCAGGACGCGATGGTGCACGCGAAGACCTGCACGGTCGACGGGCGGTGGACGACCGTCGGCACGGCGAACGTCGACCGGCTGAGCCTCACCGGCAACTACGAGGTCACCGTCGAGATCTTCAACGCGCAGTTCGCCAGGCACATGGAGGC
>JBOHBN010000352.1:0-25066 GCA_050698355.1 Streptosporangiales bacterium
GTGCGTACGCTTCCTGCAACACCCCGACCACCCGGTCGCGCTCGACGGTGGAGACGCGAAGCCACGGCTGGGTGACGAAACCGGTAGCCGGCCGAGCTGCTAGGTGAGTCATCGGGTGGCCTCCAAGATGCTCGTGCAGGGAGAGGGTGGCTTTCATCGTCTCTCATTTCCCGCGCTCCTGCATCGGGGTCTTCCCTGATCTTCTGCTCGTCACAGGGGTCACCCATGCAGCACGGGTGGTCACGGTTGGACAACGCCCGGGTGGCCGCGGCACGGCGGCTCCAGTACGCACGTACCCTGTGCCGATGCGTATCCGGGATCTCACCAACGACGACCTGCCGCGCGTGCTGGAGCTGAACAACGCCGCAACGCCCGCCGTCAGCCCGCTCGACCGGGCGGGGTTGGACAAGCTGGCGGAGATGGCCGTGGTGCAGCTCGGCGCGGAGGCCGACGGCGCCGTCGTCGGGTTCGCGCTCGGCTTCGGCCCCGGCGCGCCGTACGGCAGCGAGAACTACCGGTACTTCGCCGAGCGGCTGGCCGACTTCTGCTACATCGACAGGATCGTCGTGGACCCCACGTACTACCGTCGCGGCATCGGGTCGGCGCTGTACGACGAGGTCGAGCGTCGCTGCACCGCGGCCGTGCTCACCTGCGAGGTGAACATCAAGCCGCGCAACGAGGAGTCGCTCGCCTTCCACGCCAAGCGCGGCTTCGCCGAGGTGGACACCCAGGAGACCGGCGGCGGCACGACGACCGTCGCGCTGATGCAGAAGCCCCTGCGCTGACCCTCTCTCTCTGATGATCATGCAGGGGCGGACCTCCGGCGGCCACGTGGGCAGTTCGTCACGTTACCGCGGCCGCAGGGTCGACCGTCTCGGAAGCCGGTCAAGCCCGGCGAAACCGACCTCCAGCCGACGCCACACCGTCACCCGACGTCGTCGACAAGCCGGTGGCTCAGCGGTGCCCGCTGCACTCGAACAGGCATACCGATGGTGACGTGCAGCGTTATCCGTTGGGGTTCGTTTGCTGAGACGGCTCACGGCCGGTCGTCCGTGGAGCTGGTTGTCTTGCTGGTGAGCCGAACCAGCGATGTAGGGCGTGTGTCAGCCCGGCGGTGGTTGAGTCACTGGTGGAGGTCCAGGCGATGTAACCGTCGGGGCGGAGCAGCATGGCGGCCGGCGCGGTCTGGGCCGTAGGGATCGCGGTGATGACGTCAACGCGGTCGCTCCAGGGTGCAGCTGCCTTGGTCAGGGTTGGTTGTCCGGTGAGGTCCAGGAGAACGCCTCGTGCCGATCGCATCAGCTCAGTGGTGCGAGTGGCACCCGTGGTGGTGTGCAGCGACAGGTCGGGCAGGAGTCGCCCGAGTAGTGGGTGTGGGTCAATTTCCTGGGTCTCGTCGGAAGGGGTCATGTCGTAGCGATTGTCCGCGCCGGCGAGCATCTCACCGACGTGACGAAGCGGCTCTGGGTAGCCCACGAGTTCGCGAAAGAGAGCGCGGAGAGCCTTACCGTCCTCGCCGGCCACCTTACCCAGCGCGCGCTGCGCCCGGGACTGCAACAGAGCGCGCGTCCCTGCCTGGTGCCGTTCGGTGTGGTAGCTGTCCAGCAGCCCGACTGGGGCCCACCCGTGCAGATCAGCAGCGAGCTTCCACCCGAGGTTGACCGCGTCCATCAGGCCGATGTTGAGCCCGGCTCCGCCGGCGGGGAACAGGTGTGCGGCGTCACCGGCGATGAACACCTTGCCGGCCTGGTAGGTGTCGGCCAGTCGTGCCTGTACCTGCGTTCTCGACAGCCAAATCGGCTCGCCCATCGGTACCTCGGTGTCGAGCACCCGAGTGACGGCATCGGACATCTCGGTCAGTGTCACCTGGGTGTCGATGTCGACCGGCGGTGGGTCGTCTTCGGTGGCGGCGATGATCAGCACGCCGGGGGTAAAGGATGCGAGGGAGAGTCTTCCCCGCTCAGTGCTGGTGAACCCGGGCTGCAGCCTGCGCCCGCCGGGCAGTTCGACCTCGCCGTCGTCGAGCATGGTAAGCGCATCGGGGATGTGGACGTGGCCGAGGCGAGTCAGTTCTGGGTACGTCTCGCCGGAGAAGCCGATCCCGGCCTGCTCACGGACCAGGCTGCGCCCTCCGTCGCAACCGACCAGGTACCGGCAGTCCAGCCGGTACTTCCCGGCCGAGCCGTCGATGTCGACGCTGACGCCCTCGGCGTCCTGGGTCACAGTGCGCACCGTATGCCCGCGCTCGATGGCGGCGCCGAGCTCGCCGGCGCGCTCGGCTAGGAGCTGCTCCAGTTGTGGCTGCGGGATCAACAGCAGGTCCAGGGGGCTCGAGTCCAGCCGCGAGAAATCCAGCGGTAGATCGCCGAACTGGAAGCCAGGCGCAGGCCCAGCGAAGCGGCTTCCGACGCTGAACCGTTCGAGCAGGCCACGCTGATCCAACAACGTCACGATCTGCCCCATCAGCCCGTTGGCCTTCGGGAGCGTGCGTGGCTGCGGCGCCTGCTCCAGCACCACCACGTCCACTCCAGCCAGGCGTAGCTCACAGGCGGCCATCAAACCGACCGGCCCAGCACCCACCACCACGACGTCGGTTGTCATCGAGCAAGGTCTCCTGTTCCGCTCCACCACTGATGCCGGCCGTCGGTGGGTGGGCTCGCGCCAGTCGTCGTCACGATCGCCGACCCTCGAGGCGCGCGGCCAGATCCGCCCGATCGGTGCCGGCGAGAGCGAGCAGGCGCGTGACCGTTCCTGCCTCGACGGAGACAACCGCGCGTAGCAGCTCGGTGGTGGTGAGCTTGTCCCGGCGTCGACCCGCATTCGCCACCACGCGGGCCAGCGCCTGCTTGCTCGAGGTCGCCAGCGGCAACCTGCCTCTGGTCTTCGGCGCCACGGGCAGCTCAAGGGCAGCCGTGTCGATGCCGACGAAAGCCAGGCTTCGGGCACGCTCGTCATCGAGCAGCCGGACGAGCCGATCATGCGACAGCCCAACTTGCTGCAGGGTACTCCCGGCTGCCGTATCCGGTTGAGCCGCGAGCGCGAGCAGCAGGTGCTCCGCCTCGATAGCCTTGGCCCCCAATGCCTGCGCCTCGGCTTGCGCCGACTTCACCAGCGGACGCAGCGGCTGCTCGGCTCTGCTAGCCATCGTTTCGTCGCCGAAGCTTGATCCCTGCATCAGCCAGACGCGCGGAGTGCTTCTTGTACACACCCTGACGAGTGACACCCAGTGCATCGGCCACCGTCGGCCACGACCAGCCGGTTCTCATCGCCTGTTCAATCTGCAGATCCTCCAACCGATCCGCCAATCGACGCAGCGCGACTACCGCGGCCAACCCGTCGGCGATGCTCGACAACCCCGGCCGCTCGCCTTCTGACATGTAAGCAACTGTAGTTGACTACGCTCGCTTTGACAACCCAGGTTGCTAATACGAAACAGTTCACGGAGGAAGCGATGGTCCCGTTGTAGGAGAAATCGCCGCTCCTCATCCAGGGCGCCGGCGCGGACGGTGGATCGGGGGCTAAGCCTCGTCCACGTGGAACTTGACGCCGAGACCCCCGCCAAAGACGGTCTCTGAAAATGCTGGGGTCGTCGCGAGGTGGAAGCACACGAGCGCCGCCCCAGGGTGCGTCAGCGAGCCGGACCGCTGCAAGCCACAGCCGCAACAAGTCGGTCAGATCGCAACAGCTTCCGCTAGGCGAGGGCGAAGGCCGGGGCGGTCTCGAGCAGCTCGCGGGTGTACGGGTGCGCCGGTGCGGTCAGCACCTCCTCGGTAGGTCCCTGCTCCACCACCCGGCCGTCGCGGAGCACGGCGACCCGGGAGGCGACGCTGCCGGCAAGCGCGATGTCCTGCGTGACGAACAGCATCGCGAAGCCCATCCGGCTGCTCAACCGCCGCAGTAGCTCCACGATCTCGGCCTGCACGGGCATGTCGAGCCTGCCGGTGATCTCGTCGCAGACGAGCAGGTCGGGTGCGGTGACCAGGCCGCGCGCGATCGCCACCCTCTGCCGTTCCCCAGCCGACAGCTGCGCCGGGTAGCGGCCGGCCACCCCGGGCGGCAGCTCCACGAGCTGCAGCACCGAGCGCGCGACCTCACCGGACTGGCGCCGGGAGACCCGCGACAGCACGCGAAGCGGCCGCACGACGGACTCGGCGACGGTACGGCGCGGATCGAGCGACGCATCCGGGTCGGGGAAGACGTACGACACGCACTTGCGCAGGTCCACGGTCCGATTGGCGGCGCCGAACCGCAGCGGCAGCCCGCGAAACCACATCGCGCCGGCGACGGCGGAGTGCAAGCCGGCGATGACGCGGGCAAGCGCCGTGGTGCCGGAATCCGGGTCGCCGAGCAGGGCCGTGCTCGCGCCCACGCCGACCTCCAGGTCCACGCTGTCCAGCACGCCTTCCCGCCCGTACCGCGCGGTGAGGTCCTCGACGCGTAGCAGCGGCGGGAGCTCCTCGAGGTGCCGCGGCGCGAGCGGGCGTACCGTCGCCACTGGCTTGACCTGGGCGCTGTGCATGCACCGCGCCCAGTGGCGGGCGCCGACCAGGTCGAGCTCGGGCAGCCGGAGCACGCAGTCGGGGGTCGCGAGCGGGCAGCGCGGCTCGAACCGGCAGCCACCCGGGCGGCTCGTCCCGTGAGGCGCCGCCCCCGGTATCCCGCGCAGCTCTCGGCGCGCTGCGAGATCGGGGACAGCCGCGACGAGTCGCGCGGTGTACGGGTGCCGCGGGTCGCGCGCGAGGTCGTCGGTGGCCGCCTTCTCCACGATCGTGCCCGCGTACATCACCGCGATGTCTTCGGACACGTCGGCGACCACCGCGAGGTCACGCCCGAGGACGAGTGCCGCGCAGCCGCTGTGCTCGGCCAGCTCCCGGACGGTGTCGAGCAGGTGCCCGCGGGTGGTCGCGTCCAGACCGCTGGTCGGGTCGTCGAGCACGACGAGCGCGGGGTGCGGCGCGAACGCCATCGCGATGCTCATCCGCCGCAGCTCGCCGGGCGACAGCTCGTGCGGCCGCCGGCGCTGGAAGGCGGCGTCGGACGGCAAACCGACCTCGCGGAGCAGCCGCTCCACTCGCGCGTCACAGTCGTAGCCGTCGACCCCACCTGCTCGCGTCGCCTCGCACAGCTGCCGACCCACCGGTGTCGCCGGGTTCAGCGCGGCCTCCGCCTGCTGCGGCACGTAGCTCAGCACCGTGCCGCGCCACCCACGAAGCTCGTTACGCGGCAGGCTCAGCACGTCGATGCCGCCGAGCATGACGCTGCCGGACGCGATGCGCGTGCCCCGCCGCACCATGCCGAGCAGGGCGAGCCCCGCCGCGGTCTTCCCCGAACCGGACTCGCCGACGAGGCCGACGATGCGCCCGGCGGGCGCGTCCAGGCTCAGGTCCTCCACGATCGGCGCACCACCTGCGGTTTCGACGCGCAGCCCCCGCACGGCCACGCCGGTCGTCGTGGCACGCCGCTCCTCTATCGCGGTCATTCCATTCCCCCCTGTTCGCACCCCCGCGCGATACCGTCACCCAACAAGCTGACACCGGCGGCGAGCAGCCCGATGGCGATCGCGGGCAGCAGTACCGGCCACGGGCGTACAGCCATGGCGGCGAGGTTCTCGTGGATCATCAACCCCCAGCCCGCGACGGGCGGCTGCACGCCGAGCCCGACAACGCCGAGGCCGGTCACCAGCGCTACCGAGTACGCGAACCGCCGGCCGGTCTCGGTCAGGAGCGGCCCGGCGATGTTCGGCACCACGTCGGCCAGCCGCACCCGCCACCGGCGTAGCCCGATCGCTTCGGCCGCCTCGACATGGTCGCGCTCGGCGACCCCCAGGACCGCCGAGCGGACGGTTCGTGCGGTGCGCGGCGCGTGCGCGAGCCCGATCGCCGCGACGATCACCCACGGGTGCGGGCCCCACACGGCCAGGAACAGCAACGCGAGCACGACCTGCGGGAAGGCCAGCACGATGTCACCGAGGCGCGCGAGCAGCCCGTCCACCCAGGTGCGCGTGTAGCCGGCGACGAGGCCGACGAACGCGCCGATCGCCACGCCCACGGCCGTGCACAGCACCGCGAGGGCGAGCACCGTTCGACCGCCCCAGAGGAACCGGCTGAACACGTCCCTGCCGAGGTTGTCGGTCCCCAGGATCGCCTGCCCGCCTTGCGCCTGGAACGGCTCGCCGACCGTCTCGGTCCCGGCGTACGGCGCGACGACCGGGCCGACCAACGCGACCAGCACGACAAGGCCGGCAAGCACCAGACCCACCCGTGCCCTGGCCTGCCCCAGCGCCCGCCGCAGCAGGCCGGTCTCGCGCCGTGCCGCATCCGGCGCGGCGTCGATCTCGCGGGCCACGGTCACGCTCACTGGCTTGCCCCGCGTTCGCTTCCTCGCTCGCCTACGGCAGGTGCCCCGACCGGGTCATCACTACGCTGCCTTGCTTTCGCGCCACCCACCTGCGGCTCGCTCCTCAGCTCCTTGCTCATCGCGCCGTCCTCATCTCAGGGCTCGTCAGCGCCCGCAGCACGTCGGCCAGCGCGTGCAGCACCAGGTACGCGGCCGCGATGACCAGCACGAGCGCCTGCAGGGTGGGCAGGTCGCGGGAGGCGACGGCGTCGACCAGGCCCCGGCCGATGCCCGGGTAGGCGAACAGGTACTCGACGATCACGAGCCCGCCGGTGAGCCAGGCGAGCTGCAGCGCGGCGGCCTGCGCCACCGCACCGATCGCGTTCGGCGCGACGTACCGCCGCAGCACGGTACGTTCTGGCACGCCCCGCAACCGTGCCTGCTGCACGAACGCGCTCCCCGCCACGCCGGCAACCGCCGTACGCATGCGCTGCACGGTGTGCGGCAGCACACCGATCGCCAGCGTCACCGCCGGCAGGACGAGCGCGGCCGGATGTCCCCAGACCGACCCGCTGACACCGGTGGGGGTGGCCGCCGGGAACCAGTGCAGCACCGCCGTGGAGAAGAGCAGGATCGCGAGGATGCCGACCACGAACTGCGGCACTGCGGCTGCCACCGGCCGCGCAGCCGAGGAGGCACGGTCGATGACGCCCCCGCGGCGCCAGGCCGTCACCGTCCCCAGCAGGATTGCCACCGGCGTCGCTACGACGGCGGACAGGGCCACGAGCACCGCCGAGTTCGCCGCACGCTCGCCGATCAGCGCCGCGACCGGCCGGCCGGTCGCGAGCGAGTCACCGAGCTCGCCGGTAAACAGGTCACCGAGCCAACTCGCGTACCGGACGGGCAGCGACTGGTTCACGTGCAGCTGCGCGCGTAGCGCGACGAGGCGCTCGGGGCTGGCGTCCCGGCCGATGAGCGCCCGCGCCGCATCGCCCGGCAGCACCAGGCTCGCCGCGAAGACGAGCACGGACACCGCGAACAGCACGATCAGGCCGATGAGCAGTCGCCGACCGACGATCCGGGCCACGTCATACCACCTCGCTGTCGTACCTCATGCGAACCACACTTTGCGGAAGGCGTAACCGCCGAGCGGGAATCCGGTACGGCTCTCGCGCAGACCGGCGATTCGCCTGCTGTAGGCGTCCACGGTGTCGCCGAAGCCCCAGATGATGTAGCCGCCGCGTTCCCACTCGATGCGCTGCGCGTCCTGCAGGTACTGGGAGCGCTTGCGATCGTCGGCGCTGCGCCTGGCCTGCCGAATCAGCCCGAGGTAGTCGGGGTCGGTCCAGTGGCATTCGTTGAACGGCGACCGCGGCAGCGAGCCGAGCGTCGCCTGCACCAGGTACGGCCAGGTACTCCACGCGTCCTGGCCGAAGGTCCGTTCGAGGTAACCGTCACCGTAGAAGGCGTTGCCCGCCACCTTGGCGACCTCGACGCGGACTCCGGCCCGCCGCGCCTGGTCGCGCAGCTCGCGCGCCGCACGCACCATGCCGGGCGCGACGGGCGACGTGGCGAGGCGGACGCGCAGGCCGTCCGCACCGGCGGCCGCGAGCAGCGACCGCGCCTTGTCCGGGTCGTGCTCGCGTTGCGGCAGGTCGCCCGCGTAGCAGGGATCGAAGGGCGCGTAGAGGTCGTTGCCGACACGGCCGTGCCCGGACATCACCTGCTCGACCATGCGCTGCCTGTCCACGCACAGCCGAAGCGCTTGGCGTACCCGCTGATCTCCGAACGGCTGCTCGTCCACCCGCATCGTGAACGGCTGCCAGTTGCCGGTCTTGGCGACGAGCAGGCGGGAGCGGGGGTCGGCCCTGACGACCGGCACCTCGCCGTACGGCACCGACTCGACCGCGTCGGCGTCACCGGCCAGCAGGGCGTTGACGCGGGCGGCGTCGCCCGAGAGGTTCGCGATGCGCAGCTCGTCGACGTAGGGCTCGCCGTTGCGCCAGTAGTCGTGGAACCTGCGGAAAACCGACCGGCGACCGGGATCGAACGCCACGTACCGGAACGGCCCGGTGCCGACGGGGCGCTTCGGGTCGTAGTCGGCGGGAACGATGCCGGTGCGGTAGTCGCAGAACACCTCCCGCAGCGACCTGTCCGGCCACCGCAGCGGGATCTGTACGGTGCGCGCGTCGAGCTTGCGCATGCGGTCCCGGTCGATCGGCGCGAGCAGGGTGGCCGCGGCCCGCGGCCGCCTCGGGTCGGTGATCCGCCGCAGCGAGAAGATCACGTCTTCGGGCCGCACCGGCCGGCCGTCGTGGAAGGTGAGGCCCGCGCGGATCCGCACCGTCCACGCCATGCCGTCCGCCGCGGGCTCGACGGACTCGGCGACGGCGGGCTCGATGCCGTATGAGTGGGTGCGGGCGAGCAGCGGCTCGTACAGCTGCATGGCACGCATGATGTCGGTGTTGTCGCGCGGCGCGTGCGCGTCGAGCGTGTCGTTCGACCCGCCGCCCGCCGCGCCGATCCGCAGCAGGCCGCCCCGGCGCGGCAGTCCGCCCCGGTCGTCGGCCCGCGCGGGTGGGAGGGTGCCGCATCCGGCGAGAGCCGCCGCGGCACCGACGCCGGCCGCTCCCTGGAGCAGCTCCCGGCGACTGGGCCTACGCGGCGTGTCCATCCGCACACCCTCCGTCTCGAAGTACGGCCCTAACCTAGACGAGTCGGTAACTATCGCCGCGAAGCCCCCCATGTACTGACTTGTCAGTGGCTCAACGAGCGCCGACCGGATGGGATGTGGACGGATTGCTGCCGAGTGGTCACGGCATGTAACTCTTGCGGGGGTCGCCGGGGTCAGGCGGGGTGCGTGATGGAGCTCTTCCCGATGTACGGCTGCTGGACGATGCGGCCGTGGTCGCACACCGGGCCGTACTTCCAGGGGACGCTCTTGGTGTCGCGCTCGTCCGGCGGCGTCACGTGCGCCACGGCGGCCTTTGGCTCGCACCTCTTGCCGGCCTGCTCGCCTCCGCGCGGCACGGTCGACCAGCGGATCGCGGAGTACGCCTTGTCGCCGGCAGCGAGGGTGTACGTCTTCGGCTCACGCGAGTGGTCGCGGACGAGGTTGGTGGGAACCTTGTCACCGTCGCTGCCGTACAGCTGCATCCCGCCGTACCCGTAGATCGTGCACGCGGTGTCGGAGGTGTTCGTCAGCACGATGGTCGCGTGCCGCTGTCCCGCACCGCTGTCGCGGACGTTGATGCTGGGCGTCAGCTGGGACGTGTGGCAGCGGTGTCGTACGCGCTCGGGCGGCATCGTGTGCGGAGGCTTCGACGAGGCCGGCGTGTGCGAGGCGCCGCCGGGGCTCGAGGAGGCACTGGACGCGGGAGCGGTGGAGCCGGTCCTGGTTGGTGAGGACCCCCCGTCCCCGCCGGCCGCCGGCCCACCGTTCCCACCGCCGCACGCCGGGAGCAGCAGGGCAGCCGCGACCAGCGTGCTTGCCAGCGTCATCGTCTGCCTGCGCATAGTGTTACGACCTCCCGTCGGTGCGTTACCCATAACACGCACGAGAGGCGGTACACCGTTGCCTCGCCGGCGGGTGGTCATTCTCGGTGATCATGAAGGATATGCGGTGCTATAACCCGCACGATCTTTCATGATCATGGCGAGGATACTGGAATCTCTGAGGACCTGAGCTGCTCGCGCGCACCCCGTCCACCGAAGGAGGCAGCCATGGACGCGCATCCGGCCGCGCTCCTGGTGATGGACCCGGAGCTCGCCGAGGTCGTCTACCCGAGGGCCGTGCGCGCGCGGCTCGCCGCAGCGGCGGACGTAACCGCACTCGCACCCGCCGGGCTCGCCGACCACCCGAAGGCAACCACCGAGGTGTTGCTGACCGGGTGGGGCACGCCACCGCTGGACGGTGACCTGCTCGACGAGCTGCCGCGGCTGGCGGCCGTGCTGCACGCGGCCGGGTCGATCCGGCCGATCGTCACACCTGCGCTGTGGTCACGCCGCGTCCCGATCGTGTCTGCCGCCGCGGCCAACGCCGTACCCGTCGCGGAGTTCACCGTCGCGCAGATCGTGCTGGGCCTGAAACAGGCGCACCGGTACGCGAGGACGTACCGCGCCGAGCGTGCCCTGCCCGCGCGCTGGCCCGTACCGGGCGCGTGCGGCTCCACGGTCGGGCTGGTCTCGCTGGGCGAGATCGGCCGGCTCGTCGCGCAACGCCTGCGCTCCTACGACGTGCACGTAATGGCGAGCGACCCGTACGCCGATGCGCGTACCGCCGGCGACCCCGGTGTGGAGCTGGTGGCGTTGCCGGAGCTGTTCGCCCGTTCCGACGTGGTGAGCGTGCACGCACCCTGGTTGCCGGAGACCGAGGCCATGGTCACCGGCGACCTCGTCGCCTCGATGCGCGAGGGCGCCACGCTCATCAACACCGCTCGGGGCGCGGTGGTCGACGAGCAGGGCCTGGTGCGGGTTCTGGGTATGCGGCCCGACCTGACCGCAGTGCTCGACGTGACGTGGCCGGAGCCGCCCGCCACCGACTCGGCGCTGTACGACCTGCCGAACGTCGTGCTCACCCCACACATCGCCGGCAGCATGGACGCGGAGTGCGCGCGGATGGGCATGCTCGTCGCGGGCGAGCTCGAACGGCTCGTCGCGGGCGAGCCGTTGCAGCACGTGGTCGAGGCGAAGGAGGCGGAACGACGCGCATGACCACCGGCATGTCCCTTACCCCTGGCCTGTGCTCGGTCACGTTCCGCGCACTCTCGCCCGAGCGCGTGCTGGAGGTCACGCGCGCGTCCGGCCTGCGGTCGATCGAGTGGGGCGGCGACGTGCACGTACCGGTCGGTGATCTGGACACCGCCGCTCGCGTCCGCGCACTGAGCGCCGACGCCGGGGTCGAGGTCGCCTCGTACGGCTCGTACCTCGCGCCCGGCGCCGACGACCCGAGCCACCTGCCTGACGTGCTGCGCACGGCGAGCGCCCTGGGAGCGCCGACGGTGCGGGTGTGGGCGGGACGCTGCGGGTCCGCTGACGCCGACGCGACCGCCAGGGCGGCCGTGGTGACCGGACTGCGCTCGGCTGCGCAGGCCGCCTCGGCCGAGGGTCTGGACATCGCGCTGGAGTTCCACCGCGGCACGCTGACCGACACGGCCGGGTCGACCGCGCGGCTGCTGGACGAGGTCGGCGCCAGCAACGTGTCCACGTACTGGCAACCGCCGGTCGCGGCCAGCGACGCCGACGCGATCGACGGGCTGGCGACCGTGCTCGACCGGGTGAGCCACGTCCACGTGTTCTCCTGGGACGACGAGGCGCGGCGGTTCGCGCTGCACGCCCGCGCGGGCCTCTGGCAGCAGGTGGTCGAGATGCTCGGCAGCACCGGGCGCCGGCACCACCTGCACCTGGAGTTCGTCGCCGACGACTCCCCCGACCAGTTCGCGACCGATGCCGCGTTCCTCCGGTCCCTGATCACCAGGACGGGCGCCTGAGATACTCCCGTTATGACGTTCACTACGCGACCGACGCTGCGCGGCACCTTCGGCATGGTTTCCTCGACGCACTGGCTCGCCTCCGGCGCGGCGAGCGCCGTACTCGAACGGGGAGGCAACGCGTTCGATGCCGCGGTGACCGCCGGCTTCGTCCTGCACGTCGTCGAGCCGCACCTGAACGGGCCCGGAGGCGAGTTGCCTGCGGTGTTCGCTCGCGGTGACGACAAGAGCCCCACCGTCCTCTGCGGCCAGGGCGTCGCACCGGCCGGCGCGACGATCGATCACTTCCGCGACCTCGACATGGACCTCGTGCCGGGCGCCGGCCCGCTCGCCGCCACCGTGCCCGGCGCGGTCGAGGCGTGGCTGATGCTGCTGCGCGACCACGGCACCTGGCCCCTTCCCGACGTCCTCGACTACGCGATCGGGTACGCGCGGTCCGGGGCCCCACTCGTACCCCGGGCGACCGAAGGCATCGAGACCGTACGCGACCTGTTCACCCAGCACTGGCCGACGTCGGCGGCGTTGTGGCTGCCGGACGGCGAGGCGCCGCGTCCGTACGCGCTGTTCCGCAACCCCGCGTATGCCAACACGCTGCGGCGCCTGGCGGACGAGGCGAAGGCTGCCGGCAGCCGCGAGGCCGGCATCGACGCCGCGCGCAAGGCATGGAGCGAAGGCTTCGTCTCGGAGGCGATCGACCGGTTCCAGCGGATCCCGCACCGCGACTCCAGTGGCGCCGACCACGCCGGGGTGCTCACCGGCCAGGACATGGCCGCCTTCCGGGCCACCTACGAGCAGCCGGCGACCGTCGACTTCCACGGCTACACGGTCGCGAAGACCCCACCCTGGGGCCAGGGTCCCGTACTGCTGCAGACCATGCGGCTGCTCGAGGCGCTCGACCCCGGCGCCGCGTTCGACCCGAGCACCGCCGACGGGGCGCACGCGGTGGCCGAGGCGCTGAAGCTCTCGTTCGCCGACCGTGAGGCGTGGTACGGCGACGGCGGCGACGTGCCGCTCGACGACCTGCTCTCCACCGCGTACGCCGCCGAACGCGCCGGCCTGGTCGGCACCGATGCCTCGGGCGTGCTGCGGCCGGGATCGCCCGGCGGGCGTACGCCGCGGCTCCCCACCGTTCCCTGGAAGGATGCGGCGGCCGCCGCGGAGACGGCGTCGCTCGCCACCGGGGAGCCCACCGTCGACCGTGCGGGCGAGGTACGCGGCGACACCTGCCACGTCGACGTCGTCGACCGGTGGGGCAACATCATCTCGGCGATGCCGAGCGGCGGCTGGCTGCACAGCTCGCCGACCGTTCCCGACCTCGGTTTCTGCCTCGGCACGCGCGCGCAGATGTTCTGGCTCGAGGAGGGCCTCGCCTCGTCGCTCCGGCCGGGTCGGCGGCCGCGTACGACGCTCAGCCCTACGCTGGTGCTACGCGACGACGAGCCGGTGCTCGCCTGCGGCTCGCCCGGCGGCGACCAGCAGGACCAGTGGCAGCTGCTGTTCCTGCTACGCACCCTCGTCGGCGGCGCGGAGCTGCAGCAGGCGATCGACGCGCCGATGTGGCACACGACGTCGTTCCCCGGCTCGTTCTACCCGCGCGAGATGGTGCCGGCCGGCCTGGTTGTCGAGGACCGGCTCGGGCCGGAGGCCATCGAGTCGCTCCAGCGCCGTGGGCACGACGTCACCGTCTCCGGACCGTGGTCGCTCGGACGGATGTGCGCGGTCGCCCGCGACCCGGAGGCTGGCATGCTCACCGCCGGCGCCAACCCCCGCGGCATGCAGGGCTACGCGATCGGCCGCTAGGCACCTCCGCTCGGCCGCCACTGCCCCGCGCGAAGCAGCTCTCCGGTGATCATGAAAGGTCGTCGTAGCTATAACAGCGAATGTCCTTCATGATCACCGGACGGTTCGGCGTGGGCGATGACCACCGAGCGCCTTGTGCCGTCCGCCGGATCGAGGCGGAGCGCGCCGAGACAGGCGGCGAACCTGCTGCGCGGGGCGATCGCGGCGACGGCTTCGGCTGTCGCGGCGTCGTCGACATCGGTGAGCGGCCGAAGAATGCCGACCCGCAGGCGCAGGTGCGCGAGCTGGCGGAGCTGCTCGCGGCAGGTGGTCGCCGTCGACATCGGTACGCCGCTGAACGCGGCGTGATGCGGCCTGCGCATCCCGATGGTCCAGAAACCGCCGTCGGTGGCCGGGCCGAGCACCGCATCGTACGGGCTGGAGACCAACGAACGTGCGGCGCTCTCGAGCATGGCCGGGGTGACCTGCGGAGTGTCCATGCCCACGAGCAGCACGGCTAGCGGGTGCCGCGCGTAAGCATCGGCGATCGCGTAACGCAGGCGTTCGGCCAGCCCGTCGCCACGCTGCCGAACGAAGCCAAAACCGGCTGGCAGCCACCCGCCGGGCGGGCCGTCGAAGGCGAGCACCCGCCCCACACACCGTGCCGCCGCAACGGCATCGATCGTGTCCTGCAACGCCGCGGCAGCGAGGTCGGCTGCCTGCCGCGGGGTATACGTCGGGCTCAGCCGCGTCTTCACCCGGCCAGGACGCGGGCGCTTGGCCAGCAGCACCAGCTGGACGGGAGCGGCCGACGCGGCAGTCATATCGCGAGTACCCGGCCCATGTCGTGGATCGTCCGCAGGGTTCCGCGAACCGTGCCGGTCACCTTCGATCGTCCGGCGCGTGGCCGGTAGCCAACCGTGACCTCCTCCACCCGCCAACCGTGCTGGTCCGCCCGCAGCACCATCTCCAGCGGATAGCCGAACCGCCGGTCCCGCAGGTCGAGCCCGAGCAGCGCGGTACGCCTGAACGCGCGCATCGGCCCGAGGTCGTGAACGTGCAACCCGCTGCGCAGCCGGACCATGCCGGCGAGTACGGCATTGGCCGCTCGGGCATGGGCGGGAAAGCCCCCACGCGAAGGGTCCCTGCGCCCGAGCATCAGGTCGGCGTCGCCGCGCAGGACGGGGCACGCGACGTTCGGCAGCTCAACGGGATCCAGGGATGCGTCGGCGTCCATGATGCATACGACGTCGGCGGTGCAGGCAAGCACACCCGCATGGCAGGCTGCGCCGAAGCCGCGCTGCGGCACATCGACGACGGCCGCTCCGTGCGCTTCGGCGATCCCCGCCGAGCCGTCCTGCGAACCGTTGTCCGCCACCACCGGGCGGTATCCGGAGGGCATCCGGTCGAGCACCCACCCGAGCGCGTCAGCCTCGTCGAGGCACGGCAGGACGACATCGACGATCACGGGTTCGACGATAGGTCCGGCGACCCGCTCGGTTTCTTACGAGATGGTGACGGGTCGGAGGTGGCGGCACGTCGGTCGGCGCTCGCTCGTACGCTCGGGCATTGTGGTGAGCGATGCGCCGGGCCGCATTCTGGTGGTGGACGACGACCCGACGGTGGCGGAGGTCGTCACCCGCTATCTCGAGCGGGACGGTCACGTGGTCGACCGTGCCCGCGATGGCGTGGCGGCCCTCCACCTGGTCGAGTCGCGCTCACCGGACCTGGTGGTCCTCGACCTGATGCTGCCGGTGCTGGACGGCTACGAGGTATGCGCCCGGCTGCGCAGGACCACGACGATCCCGATCATCATGCTCACCGCCCGCGGGGACGAGACCGACCGCGTGACCGGCTTGGAGCTCGGCGCGGACGACTACGTCGCCAAGCCGTTCAGCGCGCGTGAGCTGGCCCTGCGCGTGCAGTCGGTACTGCGACGTGCCCGCGCCGCCCCGGGGCCATCGGACCCCGACGTGCTCGTCGACAGTGACCTGGTAGTCGATGTCGGCGCGCACGAGGTCCGGCTCGGCGGCCGCCTGCTCGCTCTCACCGGGCGCGAGTTCGACTTGCTCGCTTACCTGCTGCGGCACCCGCGCGAGGCGCACGGCAGGACCGAGCTGCTCGAACGGGTGTGGGGTTGGACGTTCGGCGACGAGTCCACCGTGACCGTCCACGTCCGACGGTTGCGCGAGAAGATCGAGCAGGACCCCGCCCGTCCGGAGCGTATCGTCACGGTCTGGGGTGTGGGGTACCGCTACGAGCCGGAAGGGGACGCCGATGATCCCCCTACCTGACCTGGCACTCGTCGTCGCGTACGCGTTGCCGGCAACGGCGACCGTCGCGGCCTTAGGCGCGGGACTGCTGTACGCGTTCCGCCGGTCCTCCCTGCGCCTGCTGCACGCGCTGCTGGCCGCGGCGATCGTGCTCGGCGTGCTGGCCGGGATCGTCGTGGTGGCCCAGGCGATGTTGCTGTCCGAGCACGACCTGTCCGTCGTCATGGTCGTGGTCGTGGTCTCCGCGCTCGCCGGTCTCGCCGCGTCCTGGTTGCTGGGTCGCCGCCTCGTGGCCGCGAGCCATGCTCTCGAGGAAGCCGGCCGCACCGTGGGCTCCGACACCGGATACACGGCGCCGGAGCTGCCGTTGCCGGCCGAGCTCGCGGCCGTCTCGACCGAGCTCGCAAGAACCGACCGGCGCCTCTCCTACGCCCGCGCGCGAGAGGATGCCCTGGAGGCAAGCCGCCGCGACCTGGTCGCTTGGGTCTCGCACGACCTGCGTACGCCGCTGGCGGGCATCCGGGCGATGGCCGAGGCACTCGAGGACGGGTTGGCCGAGAGCCCGGAGACCGCTCACCGCTACTACCGCGAGATCGGCGCCGAGACCGACCGGCTCGCGGGGATGGTGCAGGACCTGTTCGAGCTGTCGCGCATCCACACCGGCGCGCTGCGGCTCTCGCTGCAGCGTGTGGGTCTGGACGACCTGGTGACCGAGGCGGTGACGAGCGTGGAGCCCGTGGCGGATGCGAACGGGGTGCGGGTATGTGGCACGGCCGCACCCCACGTACCCGTCCGGGTGGACGCGGCGCAGATGGGTCGAGTGCTGCGCAACCTGCTCATCAACGCGATCAGGCACACCCCGAGCGACGGCAGCGTCGAGGTCGCCGGGACCGTCGAAGAGGGGCTCGCCTGCGTCGCGGTGAGCGACACGTGCGGCGGCATACCCGACGACGACCTGCCGAAGGTGTTCGACATCGCGTTTCGTGGTGAGTCCGCCCGCACCCCGACGTCCGCAGGCGGCGGCCTCGGGCTGGCGATCGCCCGCGGAATCGTGGAGGCACACGCGGGCGGTATCGGTGTGCAGAACACGGGACCGGGATGCCGC
Organism: Streptosporangiales bacterium; assembly: GCA_050698355.1. Classification (GTDB taxonomy): domain Bacteria; phylum Actinomycetota; class Actinomycetes; order Streptosporangiales; family WHST01; genus JBOHBN01. The sequence goes on from JBOHBN010000352.1 coordinate 16,983, forward strand.
TTCCTCGTACGGCTGCCGCTCGAAGCAACCGCGTCCTGAACCTCGTCAGACGCTCAGGGCACCATGGCCGCCTCCGCGTCTGACAACTCTCGCGCGAGCTCGGCGATGCCGGCGGTGAACGACGTCTGTGCGCAGAACCCGAGCTCGCGCGCCGCCCGCTCCGGCGACGCGACGAGGTGCCGCACGTCGCCGAGGCGGTACGCGCCCGTCACCACGGGCATCGGGCCGTCGTGCGCCCGCGCGAGCTCGGCGGCAAGCTCCTCGATGGTGTGCGGCTCGCCGCTCGCCACGTTGTATGCGCGTAGCGCTCCCGGCTCGCCCGAGGCACCGACGGCAGCGGCCGTCGCCGCGGCGACGTCGCGCACGTGCACGAAGTCACGCCGCTGGCCGCCGTCCTCGAAGACCCGCGGAGGCTCCCCGCGGCGCAGCGCGGAGGACATGATGCTTGCGACGCCGGCGTACGGTGTGTCGCGCGGCATCCGCGGGCCGTAGACGTTGTGGTAGCGCAACGCGACGCATGTACTTCCGGTTTCGCGCGCCCAGATCGTCGCGAGGTGTTCCTGCGCCACCTTGGTCGCGGCGTACACGCTGCGCGGTTCCAACGGGTCCTGCTCGGTCACCGGCGTCGGTGCCAGCGTCGCGCCGCAGCTCTCGCACTGGGGCTCGAACCGACCGGCGGCGAGCTCCTCGTCCGCGCGCGGCAGCGGCCGGACGCGACCGTGCTCGGGGCAGCGGTAGCCACCGTCGCCGTACACCACCATGCTGGACGCCAGCACCAGGCGCCGCACGCGCTGGCGGGTCATGGCCGCGAGCAGCGTGGCGGCACCGAGGCCGTTGTGCCCCACGTACGCGGCCAGGTCGCCGGCGAGGTCGGTGCCGAGCCCGACCATCCCGGCCAGGTGGACGACCGCATCCGTGCCCGCGACCGCACGGGACACGGTCATCTCGTCACGCACATCGCCGGTCAGCCTGCCCGCTCCATCATTCGTTGGAGCGAGGTCGAGGACCCGGACGTCGTGGCCGGCTGCGAGTAGCGCACTCACCACGCGCGACCCGATGAACCCGGCACCCCCGGTGATCAGTATGTGCATGCGGGCAACCGTAGCCCGCAATCGATCTCGCGCACTCGGGTCGGGCGCAACCGTAAGAACTCGTTAACCCACCCTACGCGAACCGGCCGCCTAGACTGCCATGGTGCATCGCCCGGCGGCCGCGGCGCGGCGCGCCGACCTCGTGTTTCTCGTCGCGGCGCTGGCGTTCATAGGCGTCGCGTTCGCCGTCGGCACGGTGCTGAACGACCGGGGCGTTCCGCTGCACGCCCACGCGGCACCGCTGCTCGCGCACTGGCGGCCGCGCGTGGGACCGACGACGCCGGCGGCGAGCGCGATCGCCGTTGTCGTGGTGGGCTGGGGACCCGCCGTCGCGGACCGGCTCGGCTGGTATCGACTGCTGCTCGCGAGCTACGCGATATCGGGATCGTGGGTGCTCGCGCTCGGTTTGGTGGACGGCTGGTCAAGGCTGGTGGAGCCGCTCACCGAGAACAGCACGTACCTGGCCGAGGTGGACACCGCGCCGCCGCTCCTCGAGCTGCTGCGGACCTTCTCCGGGCGCATCGTCCACGGTGAGTCACCGGACCCGTGGGCGACGCACGTGGCGGGACACCCGCCGGGTGCGCTCGAGTTCTTCGTCCTGCTCGACCGGCTCGGGCTGGGCGGCGCCGGTTGGGCCGGCACGGTGTGCGTGCTCACCGGCTCGTCGGCGTGCGTCGCCGTCGCGGTCGCCCTGCGAAGCGTCGCCGGCGAGCGGATGGCCCGGCAGGCGGTGCCGTACCTCGTGCTCGTCCCCGCGGCCATCTGGATCGGGGTGTCCGCCGACGCGTTCTTCCTCGCGGTCTCGGCGTGGGGGGTCGCACTGCTCGCGGTCGCGACCCGCACGTCGGGCGCGCGCAGTGACCTCGCCGCCTGCGGGTCCGGGCTGCTGCTCGGGTGCACGTTGTACCTGTCGTACGGCCTGGTCCTCATCGCGGCGGTAGCAGGCGCCGTGCTGCTCGCTGGGCGGCGAGTCCGACCCGGGATCGTCGCGCTCGCGGTGGTGGCGGCCGTCGTGGTCGCGGTGACCACCGCCGGGTTCTGGTGGTGGGAGGGGTACCAGCAGCTCGCCATCCGTTACTACCAGGGGTGGGGTGGTGAGCGCCCGTACGCCTACTGGGTCTGGGCGGACCTGGCCGCGCTGCTGCTGTGCACCGGCCCCGCCGTGGCTGTCGGCCTGCGCCGGATCGGCGGGCAGTGCGTGACCGCGGTGCGCTCGCGCGTCCTGCCGCACGGGTGGGGCGTGGGGGCGGTGGTACTCGGCGCGGCGGTCGCGATACTCGCGGCCACCTTGTCCGGCTTCAGCAAGGCCGAGGTGGCCCGGATCTGGCTACCGTTCGCGCTCTGGCTGGTTGCCGCGTGCGCGCTGCTCCCGCGACCGCGGCGGTGGCTCGCCGTCCAGGCGGTCACCGCCCTCCTGCTCCAGCACCTGCTCCTGGTCAACTGGTGAACGCCGACGCGGTCGCAGCCGCAACGCGAGGTGGAGACCCGACGCGGCGAAGAGCAGGCCGGTGATCAGCAGCCACCGGCCGATGTACGGGTCGACGGAGCGGTCGGTGATGCCGGCGAAGTCGTGCGGCAGCCGCAGGATCAACGGGAAGAACACGCAGAACAACAGGGCGGAGAGCGCGGCGGGCACTCGGAGATGGTTGAGCCAGGGTCCGGAACCTCTCAGGTCGGCTCCGTCTGGGACACGGTGCCGCAGGACCGCGCCTACTGAGCGGTCGGCGAGGCTGTACAGCGGTAGCAGGACCAGGTCGTGGCCGACCAGGGCACCGACGAACCACACCGCGACGCCGACGGGGTTCGCGGGAACGAGCCTCGCGGCGGCGTATCCAGCAAGCCCGAACGCGGCGAGCAGCGCCAGAAGGTGCAGCGGACCGGCTCCGTACCAGCCGAACAGGCGGTGAACCACCCGAGGCATGCCGTCAGCTCCGGAACGTCATCGTCGACACCCACTTGGTCTGGTGCACGCCCGGATTGTTCGGCACCATGACCCGTGCGGGGAATCCGTGGTCGAGGGACAGGTCAGCCCCGTTCACCTGAAGCGCCAGCAGCGACCGCGGATCGAGGACCTGGTTGCGGCGCAGCGCGGCCCGGCCGAACCCCCCGCGTCGCTGCAGCGACTCCACCAGCACGCTCGTCGGCTCGGCGGTGCCGGCCAGCGCGGCGAGGTCGCGCAACCGTACCCCGGTCCAGTCCTGCACCGTCGACCAACCCTCCACGCAGGCGATCGGCAGCCGCTGCGTGTATTGCGGCATGGCCAGCAGGTCGGCGCGAGTCAGCCGGACGAGCCCGGCGCCGCGCAGCTCCAACTGCCAGCGGGCTCCGACCTCTCGCGCGGTGACCCCGCGCTTGGCAGCGGTCTTGTTCACCGCGAAGCCGCTCGGCCCGGAGTCGTAAGGGCCGCTACGCGGAGCCAGCAGCGCGACCCGCCGTAACGGTCCGCCGACCGTCTGGCCCGCCGAGACCACGGCGATCAGCGCCGAGCTACCGGCCACCAGGCCGAGGAGCCCGCGCCGGCTCATCGTCGCCGGTGCGGGTGCGGGCGACACGAGGCCGGTCGGGTCGACAGGCTCCGGGCGGGTGCCGGCAACCCCGGTGCGCAGCGTGTTTCGCAGGCTCCGCGAGCGCAGCGCCCGCACCATCCGCGGCAACCGGATGGCGACGTGCACGACGAACGCGCCGATGAACACCCAGGCACCGTAGAAGTGCAGGTCGTAGAAACTGCCCGGGAAGACGTACCAGTACTGGATGTTCACGATCCCCGTGGCGAACTCGAACAGGCCGCCACCAACCAGCAGCAGCAAGCTTGCCCGTTCGACCAGCTGGGCCGGTGTGCGCACCGGCGGCCAGGCGAACAACCTGGGGATGACCGACCACAGCTTGGCCAGCAGCACGGGAACGAGTACCAGCCCGCCGATGACGTGCACGCCCTGGGTCAGCCGGTACAGCCAGACCGGGCGGGTCGGCCACGCGAACAAGAAGACGCCGAGCAGCCCGTGCTGCGGCGTCTTGTCGTTGCCGCCGAGGTCGGGGTTGTAGGCCGCGTACGACAGCAACCCGGTCACGAACAGCGTGCCGATACCCAGCAGCAGGACGAGGCCGAGCAGGGAGGTCAGCCACGGGCCGCGCAGCGGGCTGCGCCAGAACGTCGGACGGAACGGGCCTGGTGGTGGATGGTCCGCGATCCGTTGTCGCATCCGCTCCAGCATCTCGACTCCCAACGACTCTCAAAGAGCGGTGCGACGGCAGGCGGTGAAGGCCCGACCGTTCGCGGTCCAGGACTCGGCGATATCCAAGCCGGCTGCCGTCGCCCCCCGTACGACCGCCCGCAGGCCGACCACCGCCCACGCGAACGGCGCGCTGTGCCGCCCGCCGGCGAGCCGCAGCCGCGCGGTTGCGCGCTCTGCCCGTCCGGGATCGGTGTCGTGCTCGGCGACCACGACGCCACCCGGCGCGAGCAGCTCGCCGACGCGCCCGAGCAACCGGTCGGCGGACCCGCCGATCCCGACGCAGCCGTCGAGCAGCAACACGGTCGGCCAGCGGCCCTCGCCCGGCACCCGCCCGAAGACGGAGCGGGTAAGGGCCGTTCCGCCCGCAGCACGTACCGACAGGACGGCCTCTGACACGACGTCGATGCCGAGAGCGGGTACGCCGCGGCGAAGGAGCTCGAGGACCATCCGCCCGGGTCCGCAGCCCACGTCCAGGGTCGGGCCGGCGCATCGGTCGAGTACCAGCGCATCCGTACGGTCCGTAGGCCGTACCCAGCGGGCGAGGTCGAGCACCAGGTCCGTGGGCATCCGAAAGCCACCTCCACACCGCTTCTGAAGGATCGCGGTTCCCGCCGTGCGGGGCGGTGCCGCGACCGCTCCCGTCAGCGTAGGAAGCAGGAAGGCGTCCGTCGCTTACGAAAGTGTGACGGTGGTTCGGCTACCGGGCACTTCGGGCTTGCTCGGCCTTCGCGGCCTACGTGGACCGACGAACCGGTGCGGCAGCCACTCAGGCGGCGATCGGTTCCGGCTCGGGCGCGGACGCGGGGCGCGTCGACACCGGCAGGCCGGTGACCTCGGCGTAGATCTCCTCGAACCGCTGCAGCGAGCGCGCCTCGTCATGCTCGCTTGCGATCGCACGGCTCTCCTTGCCCATGCGCTCCCGCAGCGCGTCATCGGTGAGTACGGTGGTCACGTGTTCGGCCAGCTCGTCCGGACGGTGCGGCTGGTGCAGGAAACCGTTCCTGCCGTGCTGGCACAGGTGCGGCAGCGCCATCGCATCCGCCGCAACCACCGGGCAGCCGGTCGCCATCGCCTCCAGCGTGGCGAGGCTCTGCAGCTCCGCCGTACCGGGCATGCAGAACACGTCGGCCGACGCGTACAGGCCGGGCAGGTCGTCGTCGCTCACGAACCCGAGGAAGTCCACGTGCTCGGCGACGCCCCGCTGGATCGCGCGCCATTCCAGCGCCTCCCGCAAGCCGCCGACACCGGCGACCACGAGCCGCGCATCGACGGTCGTACGGATGACCGGCAGCGCGTCGATCAGCTCGTCGATGTGCTTCTCCGCGTCCAGCCGCCCCACGAACAGCAGGGTCCGCTCGTCTCCTTCGCGCAGTACGACGTCCCGCTGCCGGAACCTGGCCAGGTCGATGCCGTTGGACACCGCCTCCACCTCCTTGCCGATGCCGGAGGCCCGTACGAGCCGCGCGGCGGTCGGGGTCGGGGTGGTGAGCGCACCTGCCGGCGCGAACACCCGGGCCAGGTCACGCCACCCGAAGCGCGCGACCGCACGCGCGACGGGACCGGGCAACGGCAGGTACGGCAGCAGGTTGTCCGGCATGAAGTGGTTCGTCGCGACGAGCGGCAGCCCGCGCCTGCCGGCGAGCCGGCACAACACCCGCCCGACGAGGAAGTGGTTCTGCACGTGCACCACGTCGGGGCACACCCGCTGCAGCACCCGCGCCACATCCGTACGCACGCGCGCGGGCGAGGCAACCCGGAAGTCGTCGTGGAACGGCGTACGCATGGACCGCACCCGGTGCACGCGTACGGGCCCGACCATCTCCAATGCGGGCTGCCCCGTCGCGGACGGGCACACGACGTGCACCTCGTAGCCCCGCGCGGCGAGGCCGAGCGCCAGCCGCCGGGTGTAGTACGCGGCGCCGTTGACGTCCGGCGGATAGGTGTCGGCCCCGATCAGGACCCGCAGGCCGCTGCCCGCGGGCCGCGCCTGCGCGAGCGAGGTCTCCAAGCGCGCGGTGCGGCGCCTGCCGTCACCAGCCGTGCTGCGGGTAGGGAAACGCCTGGCCAGCACCGCGACCCCCGCCACGATCGCCAGTACCGCAACGGCCGTCAGCCACGGCGCGCCGAGGTCGACGGGCTGGTGCAGGAAGCCCGCGCCCGCCGCCACGGCGGCGATCGGGTCGACCACCGTCACGACGGCGACGGCGAGGCCGAGCCGGCCCGCCTGGAACGACGACTGCTCGAGCAGCAAACCCATCGCGGCGATTCCGACCACCGCGAGGAGCCCCGCACCGACCGCGACGGTCGCACCGCTGACGGCGATGCCGTGCAACGTCGGGCGCAGCAGCGCGGACGTGATCCCGAACGCGATCCCGGTCGCGCTGCTCAGCACCACCGTCCGCGCCACCCCGCGGGTACGGCGTACCGCGAGCGCGGTGAGCGCCAGCACTCCGACGACGATCCCGGCGAGCGACAGCACTTCGACCGGCGCCAGCGCAGCGACGTTCTCCTGCGCACGCAGTGTCGAGACGAGCAGCCCGAGAGCAACGGACACGATGCCCGCGCCCGCGAGCTCCGCCCCGCTCGGCCTGCGCCTCCTGAGCAGCGCGCCGGCGGGTACCGCGAAGACCACGGTCATGACGCCGATCGGCTGCACGAGCGCGAGCGGCGCGAGCGACAGCGCGAACACGTGCAGGCCCGCGCCCACCGCGTTCGCGGCTATACCGGCGAGCCAGCGCGGACGCTGCACCAGGCGTACGAGCAGGCGCGGGTCGAGACCCGCCGACATCTTGACCGATGACGCCTGGTGCTGTTGCAGTGCCGCACCGGCGGCGTAACAGGCGGCGCCGAGGAGCGCGACGACGACGGCGAGCGCAGCGGACGTGATGCCCATGCGTGGACCCTTCTGCGAAGTGCGGTACCTGTGCGGTATCCACACTTGTCGTCCGGCGCCGCATTAACCATCGGGCGAGACCCCGTTTGTGAGGTGGGGTTTTCCCTACCCTGAGACCGGGTCAGGGTTGCTGTCCGGGAGACCGCGCCCGGTCCTTGTATGGTCGGCGTGTGGCTGTCGACGGGGCGAACGCTGATGTCGTGCTCGGCGTCGACGTCGGCACCGGGTCCACGCGAGTGCTGGCCGTGGATGCCTCCGGCGCCGTGCTGGCCAGCGCGACTGCCGCGCACCGGCCCGCGTCCCCGCACCCTGGCTGGTCCGAACAGGAACCCGAGGAATGGTGGCAGGCCGCCCGCACGGCCCTGACCGAGGTGGCCGCGCAGGTCGGCGATCGCGTCGTCGGGCTCGGGCTCTCCGGCCAGATGCACGGAGCCGTGTTCCTCGACGGCTCCGGCCGCTCCCTGCGTCCCGCCCCGCTGTGGAACGACCAGCGCACCGCGGACGCCTGTCGCACCATCACCGCTCTCGTCGGTAAACAACGCGTAAGCGAGATCGCCGGCAACCCGGTACTCACCGGCTTCCAGGCACCGAAGATCGTCTGGCTGCGCGAGAACGAACCCGACGTCTACGACAGAGTCGCCTCCGTCCTGCTGCCGAAGGACTTCGTCCGGCTGTGCCTCACCGGCGAGCGGGCGACCGACGCGAGCGACGCGGCCGGGACGCTGTTGCTGGACATGGGCCAGAGGCGCTGGTCGCGGGAGCTGCTGGGCGCACTCGACATCCCCGCCGAGTGGCTGCCCGACGTGTACGAGGGACCGGAGCCGGCCGGAGCGCTGCGCCGCGACGTCGCCGCGGAGCTCGGGCTGC